>CAXTRY010000101.1:0-10118 GCA_964246805.1 uncultured Acidobacteriaceae bacterium | reverse complement strand
ATCTCTTCCTTGTCGTGCGAGGCCTGGGCGACGACCCGACCAAACGGGTCGGCGATGAAGCTGCCGCCCCAGAACTCCAGCCCCGCGCCTTCGGGTCCCTTCATCATGACGCCGTTGTGCCGAACGTCGCCGTGCTCGAAGCCGACGCGGTTGACCGCCCCGACATACACGCCGTTGGCGATGGCGTGGGCGCGCTGGGTGGTCTGCCAGGCCCCGTACTGCGCCTCGCCGAACTCGGCCTTCTCGCTGGGGTGCCAGCCGATGGCGGTCGGGTAGAAGAGCGTCGTTGCGCCGCGCAGGGCGGTCTCACGTGCGGCTTCGGGGTACCACTGGTCCCAGCAGACGAGCGTGCCGATGTCGCCCTGTGTGGTCTTGTGCGCTTGGTAGCCGAGGTCCCCGGGGGTGAAGTAGAACTTCTCGTAGTAGAGCGGGTCGTCGGGGATATGCATTTTGCGGTACTTGCCGGCGAGGGTGCCGTCGGCCTCCAGGATCGCGGCGGTGTTGTGGTAGATGCCCGCCGTGCGCCGCTCGAAGAGGGAGGCGATGACGACGACGCCCTCCTCCTTGGCGATTGCGCCGAGGCGTTCAGTGCTGGGGCCGGGGATGGACTCGGCGGTGTCGAAGAGGGCGTGCTCCTCGCGCTGGCAGAAGTATTGAGCGCGAAAGAGCTCCGGTAGACAGACGACGTTCGCTCCGGCGCGGGCGGCTTCGCGGACGCGGTCTACAGCTTTGTCCAGGTTCTCGGCGGTGTCGACGCCGCTGGACATCTGGACCAGTCCAATCCGTTTGTTCATCTTCATCTCAACTTCTATCTTAGGCTGCGGAACGGACGCCCGCGACGATACATGTCGAGCATAGAGGTTTTCATCGAAGCCGGGCGAAATCTCGCGCTGAGTTCAATACGTTGTTCCACCCTCAAATCGTGTACAGTATGGAAACAGCTTCGACGCACGTTTGGAGAGGATTCGGATGAGCAATCCTGAAGATCTGTATGTCACGGACCTGAATGCGTTGCATGAGGATCTGTATCGTATGGGCAATGCGTCTTCGCCGAACTTTTCAGAAGACCGAGGGCTCCGCGATTGCCAGGTTGTTGATCGTGGCGGCATCAAAATGGTGATCGCCAACGGCCGTGGCTTCTCGGCTTTCAACCGCATCACTGCGCTCATGCGGACTAAAAAAAACATATGGCGTATCCGAAAAGGCAGCGCACTACCGGCCGAAATTAGACTGGTAAAGGACCTGTCCAATCCCGGGCACTATATGCTCGCGCCCGCAAGCGATATGCCGTTTAAGAAATATCTGGGAGCTTTGGAAGAGATGGCGACAAACCCTCTTGTAGCAAGCAAAATGTCTGCTCAGGAGGTGCAAAATGCCCGTTAGTCCAGCTTTCAAAGCTAATTTGGCCGAATGGCGAACTCTTCTGGATGCCGCCAAGCACTACAGGAACTACTTGGATGCAGCGGCGCCTCAGATGACGGATGAGAACAACGAACTCGTCGCATACGATGAAATTGAGCGTCTCGATATGATTATTCCCCGAATGGACCGTGAGCTCAATGAGCACTTGCGGCGATCCGCGTCGCATCTGGAAACTTAGTTTTAGCCCAAGTGGCGTTTCGTGCTTTGCGGCCTCTGCGCAGTGGAAAGCTTGTACCGGTGCTTTTTGTGTTAAGGCTGTTTATTCAAGACTCAGAGAGGATGTCAGTGTTGAACGAATTCAGGAATTACCTTGAGCTTTCTTACGAAGAACTTGAAGACCGTAATCTCGCCGCCAAAGACCAGCGCAAGAAGCGCGTCGTCCTCGACACGATTCAGGAGGAGCGGCTGAGATACCTCACCGACGAGCCGCGCATCAAGGCCGTCACAGTCGTATTCTCGGACCTCGAAGGCCGGCTGCACATGCTGGACTACGATAAGAAGTTTTTCGTCAAGGGTTGGGATAACCTGACGTTTGATGGTTCGTCGATTCGCGGCTTTACGGCGCAACGCGAATCAGACTTGCGGCTCGGCATCGACTGGAGCGCCTTTTACTGGGTGCCCTCCGACATCTTCGGCGCGGGCAAGGTGTTGGTCTTCGGCGAGGTGATCGAAAAGAACGGTGGCACGTATGCCGCCGACATCCGCGGAGTACTCAAGAAATTCGCGAACGACGCTTTCGATAAACAAGGGTACACGCTGAACGCGGCAAATGAGATCGAAGGTTTTCTCTTTGACGGTACTGACGCGGAGCGCACCTTTCACGAGACCGGCGAGTTCGTCTATACCAACAAGGGCGGCTACTATCACTCCCTGCCGGGCGATCCGCTTCGGGAGTTTATCGACACAGCCGCCGAGGTGCAGCGCGCGATGGGTTTCGAGAACGAAAAGGACCATCCCGAGGTCGCGCCCTCACAGTTCGAGATCAACTATAGCTATGGTGACGTGGTCACGGCCGCCGACCAGATTCAGCTCTACAAGCTGATTTGCCGTCAGGTGGCCACTCAGATGGGTATGACAGCTAGCTTCCTGCCGAAGCCCGTCACCGGTGTTAACGGCAGCGGCATGCACACCAATGTATCGATTACGCAGGATGGCAAGAACCTCTTTTGGGATCCAAGTGGCGAAGAAAAGATATCGACGATGGCTTGGGAATTTGTCGACCGCATCCTGACCCATGGCAATGACATCTGTCTGCTGCTGAACGCCAGCGTGAACGCCTATCGCCGCCTAGACCCGCACTTCGAAGCTCCGAATCAGATAAAAGCCTCAGCTACGGATCGTGGCTCGATGGTGCGTATTCCAATAGGCAACGAGAAGTCGGCGCGTGTGGAAGTGCGATCCGTCGGACCGGACGCAAATCCATACATGGTTCTATATTCCGTCTTCAAAACAGGACTTGATGGGCATACCGCGAAAATCGATAACCTGCGACAGGCTAATCGTTATCTGCCAGATAACATCTATACAGCGCTCGAAGACTTTCGGGCCGCGGAGTGGACGACGGCAGTGCTCGGAGAAGACGTAAAGGCAAGGTATGCTGATCTAAAGCAAGCCTCGGCGGACCGTTGTGCACGACTGCTGGGAACGATCGTCAAATCGCCGGAGATTCAATACCACCATGACGTTTATAACCAGCTTCTCTGGACAAAGTTCTAGATTGGGTCCGCATGACAATCATTTGTCTCGAAGCGCAGGCAAAGTATTTTTCATTGCTTGTTTTACGATTTTCGCATTGATAACTTTTACGTCTAGCCGGCCTCCCTTATTTATGGATTATCCAGATTGGGTCTACCAGGGTGTCCTGTTTGGCAGGGTACTCTCAGGGCATCCCGTTTCCGGCTATACACTTAAGCATTATCCTGTTCCTAACACTATCAGCACTATCGGTCTCGGCTTGCTTTCCCTGGCATTCGGATGGGCGATGGCGGCGAGATTATGGGTAATCCTTTATCTGACCGTTGCTTGCGCAACCGGTATTCGTGTAATCAAGATCTTCGGCATACAAGAGTGGTCAGTTTGGTGGATATTGCCCGGAGTGCTTTTTTTTAGCAGAGCATATTGGCTTGGAACCGTTAATTTCGATCTTGGATTATGTGTATTTCTACTGCTGGCTTGTGTGCTCTACCAAAGGCAAGAACGAAGTTTGATCGTGGTTGGTCTTCTTGTACTTTGTTTTTTTTTGCATCTGATCGCTTATGCGGCGGCCCTTTTACTTACTGTTTTATATTGTTTACAACATAGAAGCTGGAAGCTGGCATCTGCTAGCTTGATAACACTTCCGCTCGTTGGTTGGTATGCCGCGGGGAGGATTTTTGGTCATGGCAATGAGAGCGCATTAGGCTCCTCGCCGTTCTCGCATCTGTCAGCCATGGTCCTGGCTCTCCTCCTTATTTTGATGACTAATTTCTTTCGTCCGCGCCAGTCTATACTAGGCATGGTTGTTCCTTGTTTGATCGCATTGTCAACCCTGACAGGGCTTGCCGCGTTCGCGTCGATACTGCTATTCTTGCATCGAACCGCTAGCGTAAACGCGGGGATTATTATCCTGCAAGATAAAGTCTTCGCTCTTCTAAGTCTAGGTTTCGTCAATATGCGCTATTCAACTAGCGTAGTACAAAAGCACTCCACCTCGGAATGGCACTTCTTACATTTTGTGTTTGCAACGGCTTTAGTGCTTGCCGCGATTGCGGGGAGCCTTCTGCTGGTTGCCATTGCCCGATCCTTAAGCAAAGCTCTCGCGGAGTCAAGGAAGGGAGAAGAAGACGCCATTTTTGTTTGGAACTTTGTCGCCATTGTTGCTCTTCTTTATCTTGTTTGTCCGCCAAACGCCCTTGGAGTAATTGGGATCGATTTGCGGCTTGCTCAGCTTGCTTGTGGTTCTGCTCTCTTTCTTGTGGGTCGGTATGCCTCAATCATGCTTAGGATTTCCACCATACCTGTTGTTCTATTCACGATTGTCAACATATATCAATTTAGCGCTCTACAAAGCGATAAGGTATTTCCCCCGACTATCGTAAATTTGCCCGGACCACTCGCTCGTTGCTGCAATATCGATCCATTGATCCGATTGGAAGACTACGACCATCTCAAAACGGACGAGCTAAACGACACGATCTTTCCAACTGGGATCTTCATGCAGTCAGCGTATTCTCACCAATAATAGAATCCGTTAGCCATGATTTAGGCGTCGTGAATAATGTGGCACAACTACTTATATGTGTTCATAATTTGGTACAAACTTCAACATACCTTACTTAGACAAATGGAGTTGTCGATATGCGAAAAAAAGTTTCCATCATAGGTTCGGGCAATGTTGGAGCAACAACGGCGCACTGGATTGCCGCCAAGGAGTTGGCGGATATCGTGCTTCTGGATGTAGTGGAAGGGATACCTCAGGGCAAAGCCCTCGATCTGCTGGAAGCTATGCCGATCGAGAAGCGTGATTGCCGCATCATTGGAACAAACGATTTTAACGATACCGTTGCGTCTGACATTGTGGTAATCACGGCTGGTATAGCGCGTAAGCCGGGGATGAGCCGAGACGATCTACTGAATACCAATGCAAAGATTATGGCGGATGTCGTCGTCAAAATAGTCGTCGCCTCACCCAACGCTATCCTGATCGTGGTCTCGAACCCACTTGACGCAATGGCGCAAACGGCTTTTCGTCACTCAGGTTTTCCCCGCGAGCGGGTAATTGGGATGGCGGGAGTGCTTGACTCGGCGCGATTTCGGACGTTCATCGCGGAGGAATTAGAAGTATCGGTGGAGAATGTAACAGCATTCGTTCTAGGCGGTCACGGGGACACAATGGTCCCGCTCTCCCGTTATTCGACGGTTGCAGGTATTCCGATTACTGAGTTGATTACGCCCGAGCGCCTCAAAGAGTTGGAGAACCGCACCGCGAACGGCGGAGCGGAGATCGTAAAGCATTTAAAAACGGGGAGTGCCTACTATGCACCGTCGGCGGCCGTGACGGAGATGGTTGAAGCCATTTTAAAGAACAAAAAGAAAATCCTGCCTTGCGCGGTATACCTCGAAGGAGAATATGGAATACGCGGACTTTTTGTGGGTGTTCCGTGTAAGTTAGGCGCGAAAGGATTGGAGAAGATTATGGAAATCAAGCTAACAGCGGCGGAGCAGACAGCCTTACAGAAATCTGCGGATTCCGTAAAGGAGCTTTGTACCATAATCAACGTCCTGTAGGCTTCCCTTTAGAAGAAGAACGGCCACTACGTGTGGCCGTTCTTCTTGCCTAAGGATGCTAAGCTACCCGCTCGATTGCGACGCTTTCAAGCACGACCGGCGTCTTAGGACGGTCCTGTCCATCCTTGCCGACCTTTGAGATCTTCTCGACGACATCATAGCCTTCTACGACTTCGCCGAAGATAGTGTGCTTTCCGGTCAACCAGCTCGTGTCGGCGACGGTGATGAAAAATTGCGAGCCATTAGTGTTCGGACCGGAGTTAGCCATGGCAAGCTTTCCTTTCTGCTGAAAGCCGTGCTTGGAACCCTTGGTTTCATCGGAGAACTTATAGCCGGGACCACCCATGCCAGTTCCTTCCGGGTCACCGCCCTGAATCATGAAGTTTGGAATAACCCGGTGGAAGACGGTGCCGTCGTAGAGCTTAGCACCCTTCTTGCTGCGGCTATTCCACTCCTTGGTGCCCTCCGCGAGACCGACAAAGTTGGCTACGGTCTCCGGGGCATCCTGCTCAAAGAGCTCGCATACGATAGTTCCTTCTGTAGTTTGAAATTTGGCGTAGGTGCCCGGCTTGGTTGACATGACGAATTCTCCTAGGTTGGTAAGGTGAGTGGTACCCAACGCATGATGCGTAGGCAAGATTATTGAGGCGTAGCCGAGGGAGCTGGCGGCGCTAAAGGGGGCCTGGGCACCGGCGGAGGCGTGACCGGAGTGGGCTCAAGTGGCTCGGACGGCATCGGACGACCATCGCGAACGATAGTGACGCGCAAGATCACAACAGCAGTGGTGGGTTTGTCGTTCGCATCGCGGTCGACTCGCGCGATAGAAGCCGCGACCAGCTGGCTATGGGAATCGCACTGTCCAAAGATCGTGTGCTTGCCGTTGAGTTCCGGCACGGGAACTTCGGTGATAAAAAATTGCGAGCCGTTGGTGCCTGCTCCGGTAGGCCCTGGACCGGCGTTTGCCATGGCGAGGCGACCCGGAACGTCGAATTGGATGGATGGATCGATCTCGTCCTGAAAGAGATAGCCAGCGTCACCCATGCCCGTACCGAGCCGGTCCCCGCCTTGGATCATGAAGCCTGGAATGACTCGGTGAAAGGTGACGCCGTTATAAAACGGTTTGGCCTTCATCTTCTTGAGCGATTCAGGATCTGTCCATTCTTTAGTGCCGTCCGCAAGACCAATGAAGTTGGCTGAGGTTATCGGTGCCTGTTTATCAAAGAGCTTGCAAACCATACGACCCATGGTTGTGTCGATGACGACAGTTGGACCGGTTGGCACGGCGGGAGGCTTGACCTGGTTGGCGGTGCTCGGCGCATCCGGCAGATCGGCCGCGGCGGGAGGAGGCGTGCTTTGGGCATACATGGACGCGGTCAAAGCCAGTGAAACGATCAAACAGCGTAAAGTCATGCGGGTATACATCGCTCCAGTGGATAGGCTACCGCACCGGCGGCCATGAGGGCAAAGATTTTTCGCAGAAGTTGGCTACTGAGCATCCTAACAGCAGGAGGAATTCTAATGGTTAAGTTCGCGCTTTATGGTTCGATGAAGGCAAAGCCGGGTAAAGAAGCTGACGTAGAGGCTTTTCTAAAGCAAGGTGCCGAGATGGCTCAGGCGGAGACAGGCACGGTGACTTGGTACGCCATTAATGAAGGGCCGGGGCGTTACGGCATCTTCGACACATTCAACGATGAAGCATCGCGTGATGCACATCTAAACGGAGACATCGCCAAAGCCCTCATGGCGAAGGCGGACGAGCTATTTACAGAAGCACCTAAAATTAACAAGATGGATGTTTTCGCCGAGAAGGGTTAGAAACATGGGGTGAGGCCACGTGTAGAGCCGCACCCTGTATTTCTAATAAGCTGTAGCTCCCGCAGCGGCAACTTCGTGATCCTGTACACCACTTCCTCCACTTACGCCGATCGCGCCGATAACTATACCGTCCTTTTTGATCGGAATGCCGCCGGCAAATATCATCACCTTGCCATTGTTTGAAGCGTGAATACCGAAAAACTGATCGCCAGACTGTGAGTTCTCCCCCAGATCTTTCGTAGTGATGTCGAATGCGCGTGAGGTCCAGGCTTTTTTCTGTGCAATATCGATTGATCCCAACCAGGCGTTGGCCATCCGCTCGAACGCGATGAGGTTTCCGCCTTCATCGACGACCGCTACATTCATCGGCTGACCAATCTCTCCGGCCTTCTTCTCCGCCGCCGCAAGAATCCGGCGAGCATCTGCTAGCTGAATCATCTATCTCTCCTATACTGCATGTCGAGCATATAACGAGTACGCTAACGCATGAAAAAATCCTTCACCTGCTGAAGCAAAACATCGCGGCTCACGTCCGAGATGGCTTCGGTGAGGGGAAGCTGTTTGGGACAAGCTTCGACGCAGTTCTGTGCAAAGCCGCACTCCTGCACCCCGCCGTCCCCCGCCAATGCTCGGAGCCGTTCTTCCTTCAGTACCTTGCCGGTAGGATTGTTGTTGAAGAGCTTCACCTGCGCGATGGTGGCCGCGCCGACGAAATTGGTCTGATCGTTGAACTGCGGGCAAACCTCCATGCAGATCGTGCAGGAGATACAGTTCGACAGCGGATAAAGCGCTTCCTGCAGTTGCGGGAACTGCTTGGGGCCCGGCCCGAGGTCGTAGGTACCGTCAATGGGTACCCAGGCCTTAACCGCTTTGAGGTTCTGGAAGAGGACGGATCGGTCGACGGCGAGATCGCGCACGACGGGAAACTTTGACAGAGGCGCAAGCGTGATGGGCTGCGCTAGCTTGTCGACCAACGCCGAGCAGGCCATGCGCGCCTTGCCGTTGATCAGCATCGCGCAGGAGCCGCAGATCTCTTCGAGACAGTTGGCATCGTAGGTGATCGGCGTGGTTGCCTCCCCTGTGGCGGTTACCGGATCACAAGCGATTTCCCCGAGCACGGAGGTGATGTTCATGTTCGGACGGTAGGGAATGGCGAACTTCTCGACCTTCCGTCCCGCGGACGGTCCCGCCTGACGATGGATTTCTACTTGAATGGTGCGCGGCGGCATAATCTCTCGCTTCCAGGCGCTGGATACGTGCCCATGTTGTATCGTAAACGAACTCGGAAATCCGCGACACTCTACTTGGCCGGTTACTCGATCTGAGTTGGTATATCTTGAACGGATATGGCCAAAACTGTAGTAGCGAGCATCCTGCATGGAGCCTACGGCGACCTCTACGAGCAGGCGATTTGTTTGAAGCATTACGCGGCCACTCACCCCGAGGTGGAGCTTCGACTCTTTGCGGCTACCCCAGCTCGTCTGGCCGCTTTTCAGGTCCTCGACCTTTCGTTCGCCGCGTCGTTTGAGCTATGGACGGAGATAGAAAAGCAGCCAGAGATCGGGAGTTTCTTTCAATTCCAGGTAAAGGATGGCGAATTACACTCCGACGCTCTCGATCGACTACCCGCGGAGGTGCTTAGAAAAGTAAATCTCGAAGAAAATCATCTACCATGGAGATATCTGCGACAACACAAGCTGCTGCCTCCAGCCGCGGCTTACCAGCTTCAACTGAGTGCTCTGGGTAAGCGTGAGTTAGGGCTTGTGATGGCGGCAAACGGAATAACGGAAACAATATGGGACCGTCCTACCATCAGCTTTTTATGGCGTTACCGCATTCACGTCGGATCGATCAGCAGCAAGGGACAAAAGCCGCAGGAGGAGCTGGTGCGAAGCTACTCCGCCATATTCCGCAAGCTAATCCGTGATTTCAACTGCCATCTCCTGATCTGTGGCATGAACGTAATCACGGACGACAAGAATCGAGAGCGTACCGACAGCAAATATTCCGCATTCGGACTGGACCTGCCGCCCGACCGGGTTACGTATATGCAAGGGCTTAGTTGGCCTGTGGAGTTGGAGATCGCCAGTCGGGCGACGGTCTGCTGCGGTCACACGTCTGGCTTTACCGAGGGCCTATGGCTTAAGCGAGGCTGCGGCATGGTGCTGATGGACGCTCAGCCGCATTACCTCGCCAAGGCTGCTTACCATCGCATGCGACTATTTGAGCTAAACAATCCCTTGAGGCTCGCGCAAGCCATGTGGAGCCGGTCCCCTGACTCTTACGCACGGCGTATCGCAAAATTATTAAAGGAAGCAGGCAACTAGGAGCTTACTGCTCTGCGGCCCACTTGAGCGATGCGAGCCATAACTCGTGAGCTTTGTGCATGAAATGGCTGGCGTATGCGGGGTCTTTGATGTCTTTGGGGCTGATGCCTGTCTCTTCCGTAATGACGCGGCAGCCGCCAGCTTCAGGAATGAAGTGCCAGGTGTGGAAGTGGCCATGACGCGTCTCGGTTTCGTCGGCCCCGAAGGGAACCCAGCTGATGCGCTGGTCGGGGACGAACTCGACGATGCGGGACTGGATGGGGCTGTTGAAAATCTTCAGGCGGAGCA
>CAXTRY010000100.1:0-10257 GCA_964246805.1 uncultured Acidobacteriaceae bacterium | reverse complement strand
TCGGGAGGGTTTCCGGGCGGCAATCGTGCTGCTGCTCTTTCTAGTGGCAGGTGTGACTCAGTATGGGCACGGCACGGGAGACGACCTCGCGGCTTCGTATGTGGGCTGCCGCGTGATGGCCGATGGCCAGGCAGGACACCTTTATGAGCACAGCCCCGGCGTCTTTGCGGACGTGGGACCTGACGCGGCATGGAAGGCGGCCGCGCGGGCGGGGCAGTTTACGGGGTTTCTACATCCTTATGTGCAGATCCCGCTGTGGGCCTATGTGCTGCGTCCCCTGTGTACGCGGATGAGCTTTCCGCAATTCGATCTGCTGTTTGCGGTGCTCAGTATGCTGAGCATGGCGGGATGTCTCTGGCTTGTGGCTACCCGGTGGACACCGGAGCTTTGGAATCCTTCGGCGATGTTAGTTCTTGCCCTGGGGCTTTGGTTTTCGGAGCCGTTTCGATATGCCATGTTTTTGATGCAGACGCATGTGCTCTTCTTTTTTCTGGTGCTTGCGGCCTTGGCCGCGGCCAAACGATGGCCGGTGAGCGCCGGTCTGCTGCTGGCGGTGGCGGCCGCGGTCAAGGTGACGCCGGGATTTTTGCTGGTGTACTGGTTATTGACGCGGCGCTGGCGTGCCGCCGCGAGTATGGTCCTGTGTACAAGCGCGATCTTTGGAGCCACTTTCCTGCTCTGCGGGCGGGAACTTTGCGCGGAGTACCTGGCCGATCTGCATCGTATCTCCGGGACGCTGCTGGTGTCTCTCAACAATCAATCGTTTGCCGCATGGTGGATGGGACGCTTCTATACGCTGGATGAGATCTACGATCTGGAGATTTTTCCGTTACCGGCGGTGTTGCGCGTGGGATCGATGGCTTTATTGCTGGGGTGTACGGTAGCGGGTGGATGGCTGGATCGGACGCGACGGTCGGGTGCGGCTCCGCTTGGAGCGATGATTGCAGTGGTAGGCGCGACGGTCTTCAGTCCGATTGCATGGACGCACTACTATATCGTGCTGATTGCGCCGCTGATGCTGTTATTGGACGCGAACCGGAGGCTGCGGTCGTGGTGGTTGTGGGCGGCGATTGCGTTTATTGCCCTGCTGAACTTTCAACCGCTGGCCGCGGGCATCATCGACAACGATGTATACGCGTGGACGTTAGTGAGGGGCCATTTCTATGCAGGGGTGATTTGTTTGGGTACGCTGCTGGCTGCCTCGGTCCAGATGCGCCGAACAAGTGCCGTAATCGCTGAGTCGTTCGCTGGAAACCCGATTCCAGGCAATCATATGGAGGACTCGGGTGTGACTGCCGCTTTGATCCAAATCGATTGCATCTGAACCAACATGGCTGACACAGAAGTTGGAACTGACACATCGGTGCGTACTCATAAAATGCCGTTTGGCGCGGAGATATCGGATACGGGCACAAGATTTCGCGTGGCGGCTCCGGCCGTGGATGCGATGGGATTGAAGATTGGCGAAGGCCCGGTGTTACCCATGTCCGCAGTGGGCGGCGGGTGGTTCGAGCTTTGGGCGGATCATGCGAGCGCGGGTACGCTCTACCGGTTTGTTTTGCCGGATGGCTCGGAGGTACCCGATCCTGCATCACGCTTTCAGCCGATGGATGTGCATGGACCGAGCGAGGTCATCGACCCGGCGAGCTATGCCTGGCGTTGCGCGGATTGGAAGGGACGGCCATGGGAAGAGGCGGTGCTCTACGAGCTGCACGTGGGAGCGTTTACGACGGAAGGCACTTTTCAAAGCGCGATCGGCAATCTGAACCACCTGTCGCGGCTTGGCGTCACGGCGATCGAGTTGATGTGTCCCTCGGATTTCGCGGGCAATCGCAACTGGGGGTACGACGGGGTGCTGCTCTACGCACCGGATTCAGCCTATGGACGGCCGGAGCAAATGAAGGCGTTTATCGACGCGGCGCATGAATGCGGGATCATGGTGTTTTTGGACGTGGTCTACAACCACTTTGGACCGGAGGGGAATTACATCACACGCTACTTTCCGCGGATATGCAGCGACCGTCATGAGACGCCATGGGGGAAAGGATTGAATTTCGATGGGCCGGGCAGCAGGGAGGTTCGCGAGCTGATCGTGCAGAACGCTCTCTATTGGGTGGATGAGTTTTTTATCGATGGACTGCGGCTGGATGCTTCGCACGCGATGATCGATGAGAGTGAGCGGCACATTCTCGATGAATTGCGAGAACGGGTGCAGGAGGCCGCGGGCGACCGGCACGTCCATCTAATTCTTGAGAACGAGGACAACATCTCGGAACGGTTGCCGCGAAATGCGGACGGAAGCGCGGCGGGCTATACGGCGCAGTGGAATCACGACATTACGCATCTGCTTGCCGGGGTGTTGGGGAAGAGCTGTGAGGAGCGGGCGGAGGACGATAGCGGCGAGACGGAAAAGTTGGGCAAGGCTCTGGCCGAGGGGTTTGTAATCGCGGCGCAGGAGAAGGGCACGGTTGGGGCAAGGTGTACCGTGCCGCCGACGGCGTTCATCTCGTTTATTCAGACGCACGATCTGATAGGGAACCGTATCTTCGGGGACCGGTTGACGGCGACGGTCTCGAAGGAGGCGGTGCGGGCTATCGCGGCGATTTACCTGCTGCTGCCGCAGATTCCGATGTTGTTTATGGGCGAGGAGTGGGCGGCGACAACGCCGTTTCCGTTCTTCTGCGATTACCATGGCGAATTAGCTGAACAGATCCGCAAAGGCCGGTGCGAACAGCTCACAAAGCAGGATCCCGCGCCCTCGGAGGAAGAGTTGCGGCGCGCGCCCGATCCGCAAGCGGAAGAGACGTTTCGATCGGCGCAGCTTCGATGGGAGGAGTCGGAGGAAGGAGAGCACACCGCATGGCTGAGTTGGTATACAGCGGTTTTGCGTGCACGGCATGAGAAGGTCGTGCCGCTGCTTCGCGGGCTATGCGAGACTTGCGGAAAGTACGAGGTGCTGGGACCCGGCGGGTTAAAGGCAATATGGACGCTGGCGGACGGGCGGCGGTTGCACTTGGCGGTGAATCTTTGCGCGAGCGCCCGTGACGGTTATGGGGAAATGGAGGGCGAGCGGGTCTGGGTGCAGGGAAGCGCCGAAAGTGGGCAGCTTGGGCCGTGGAGCGTTCTCTGGACGGTGAGCTGAGGGGACGCTTGCAACGGTGCAAAACGACTTAGGCGGTTGACTTATGATCGTATTCGGATGAGAGAGGAAGGGTCGCCGTGGCATGGATTGTGAAACAAACTATATCAAATCGTTTTATATATATGATCGTTGTTGTTTCGATTCTGTTTGGACTTAGTGCGTTCGCTGCAACGGGTACACCGATTCCGAAGAGCTCGACTTATCCCAAGATGGTTCGTCTGGAACATGGAGCCGCTTCTGCGCGGGGGTGGATTGTAGCTACGACGAATGGCAATGTTCCTCCCACCAGCGCGAATATCTTTATCAGTAAAGACGATGGATCCACGTTCTCCTTTTTGAGCACTATTGCTTTACCAAGCGGAAGCGTGCAGCGGTGCTGCGGTTCGATTTTTGAGATGCCGCGACAGGTCGGTAGCCTAAAAGCAGGCACACTCCTGTACGCGGCATCCTATACGGCTCAAAACAATACGATCTCCGCGATTGAGATTTATGCCAGCAGCGATGCAGGCACGAGCTGGACATATCTTGCGACACCCGTCAGCGGAGGAGATGTTACAAAGCATGGCTTATGGGAGCCGTTCTTTCTCATTACCAGCGACGGCGCACTGGCTATGTTCTGGTCCGATGAGACCGATAGCTGTTGCAGCCAGAAGCTGGCGCGCATCCGCACCTACGATGGAATCCGCTGGCGAGATAAATCGAACGTCGTTGCCACGGAAGTACCATCCGATCGACCAGGCATGGCGATCGTCAGTCACCCGGCTAAGAATGCGTACTTCATGAGCTACGAGATATGCGGGGCCAAGAAGTGCGGAGTCTATTACCGGACTTCGAGCGATGGATGGAATTACGGTGATCCAGCGTCTGCGGGTACAAGGGTCGAGACGGCATCCGGTGAATACTTTGAGCATGCTCCCACGAATATCTGGGCTCCAGCGATGGTATCTTCGAAAGGTGGACTGCTGGTTGTAGGTCAGGTGTTCTACTCGGCGGACGGAAGTGTCTCGCCAAGGAATGGCCGTGTTATTTTGGTGAATAAACATCCTGACGGCGCGGGGACATGGGAAGCAATCGCCGCTCCCGTCGAAGTTCCCGGTGCCTACGATAACTACTGTCCAAACTACTCGTCGGCGCTCTTGCCCGCGGCGAACGGGCCGTCGCTTCTGGAGGTAACCACGGACTATGACAGCGCGCATTGCTGTGTTGCATACTTTGCAACGAAGCGATGGAGCGAGTTGGCGGGAAACTAGCCAAAGCATCCCTGATGAGCCGCCTAGCCTGTTACCAGCTCGAAGCACTGAAAGGTAGCGCAGCTATGGGCTGGTCCTTCCAGAACCAAGGCGACTCGTAGTCCACGATCCCAGGCAGGGAGAGGAGCGGCATCCACCCGATCTACTTCCAACCATCTTTGGCCATCCAGGCTGTACTCGAAAAGGAACTCCGCACTGCCTGTAGCACCGGTGCGCAGCCAAAGGCTTCGCGGCCTCACTTGAAAGACGGTTGACCATGCAATATGCTCTCTGCTGCCGCGTCTATACCAGAGCTCAAGAGCGCTTTCCCGCAGACCGAGGCCGATCGTGTTGAACGGGTCGCCGACGAGCATAAGTCCGGACCAGGAGCTAGCCGGCGGCGGGTTATACGTAGGTGTCACAGGCTGAGGCGGATCGGGCATGAAGGGCGCTTCCGGGTCAACTAAAGCGGGGCGCAGGCAAACCGTGGCTGTGTAGCGTGGATTGCCGGGTGCGGGCACGGCCAGCATTGCCGATTGGCGGCCAGTGGGGATACGCAGATGCAACGCGCCCTCATTGTGTGTGGAGATGCCGGTAAGGATGGCCGGAATGGTGTTGACGGGCCATTGCCAGGCGGGGTCGAGCACGGGTGCCGTGAAGCGGTCGACAAAGCGGATGGGCGGGGTGGCGGAGCTTCCGCGTGGCCCCTTGCCGGCGTTAATGACAGGCCAGCCGTCGGGGCGCCAGCGTATCTCGTCGAGGATGGCTTCACGGCCTACAAAGACCGTGCCTTCCACGGGATAGGCATGGTAGAGGAGGTAATCCTGTCCCCGCTTGCCGTGCATCGCGCTGCGATGGACGGCGGTCCCGTGGCCGGGGCAGCGCCAGGTGTCGTTCGCGTCGACGAGCGGATTTGCGGGGTGCTTAATCCAGGGGCCGAGAAGATGGTCGGCGCGTGCGACCCCCTCGGCGTACTTGCACTCGCGCCCGCAGCATGTATTGCCGGCGTAGAACAAGTAAAAGCGGTGTGCGTGACGGAGGATGTAGGGACCTTCGACGAGCTCGCCCTCCCAGGATTGGTCGTTGGTAATGAGCTGGGTGGGCGACCCAGTTAGATGGAGCAGGTCCTCAGTAAGCGGCTGAGCCCAGATCGGTGTGGGTTGACCTTGCGAGTTGCCATCGGTCTTCCAGATGAGAAAGGGTGCGTCGTGCTCATCACGGGCGAAAGCTGGATCGATGGCACCGAGGGGTTCAGTATGGATGGGACCATGGTCCAGCCAGGGCCCTGACGGGTGAGGGGCTTCGGCAACCGCGATCGAGAGGGTGCCGCCGTGCGCACGGGCGACGTAATAGACGAGAAAGCGGCCGCGATCCTCGACCAGTTCAGGTGCCCAGAAGTTGCCTTCGGCCCATGCGGGCTGAATAGGGAAGACCGCACCGGCTGGAACCCAGTTTATGAGATCGGAAGAGCGGAAGAGCGGAAACTGCGGGCTCCACTCGCCGGAGGTGGAGGATGCCCAGAACTCGACTTGACCGCCGCTCACCACCTGAAGGATCGTGGGGTCGGGATGATCGCCCGGAATGACAGGATTGCCCGCCGGTGTACCGGTAAGTGAAAGGTGACGGAGTGCCGAACGCATATGGCATTCGATGCGGCGATATACTGAGAAGTGTGAGCAAGACTTTCTACATTGAAACCTTCGGGTGCCAGATGAACGCGCACGATTCCGAAAAGGTAATCGGCACGCTGGAGCACGAGGGCTATGCGCGTGTAGAAGATGAGGCCGCCGCTGGGCTGATCGTCTATAACACCTGTTCGATTCGCGATAAAGCGGAACAGAAGGTCTTTCATCGCCTGAATGAGTACAAGAAGATGAAGGGCGAGGGTAAGAAGTTCGCCGTCATCGGGTGCGTCGCGCAGCAGGAGGGCGAGAAGATCTTCGAGCGCGCGCCGTATGTGTCGATTGTGTCGGGCTCGGCGTCATATCGCAACTTGCCCGCGATGCTCGACCGGCTGGAGCGCGGCGAGGAGCGCATCACCGGACTCGATGACCGGCAGACCGATGAGACCTTCGAGACGGAGTTCGTCGCGCGGACGAACCCGCATCGCGGATACATCACGATCATTGAGGGTTGCGATAAGTTCTGCGCCTACTGCGTGGTGCCGTATACGCGGGGGAAGGAGCGCAGTCGGGCGGCGGCCTCGGTGCTTGATGAGGCGCGGCGCATCGCGGATTTGGGATATACGGAGATTCAGCTGCTGGGCCAGAACGTGAACTCCTATCTCGATCCTTCGGGCAAGAGGAGCTTCGCGGAGCTGCTGGCGGCGGTGGGGAGCGTGCCGGGGATACGGCGAGTACGGTTTACCACGTCGCACCCGCGCGACTTTACGAAAGACATTGTGGATGCTATCGACGCCGTGCCTACGCTGTGCAACCATGTGCATCTGCCCGTCCAAAGCGGAGCGACGCCCGTACTTAAGGCTATGAACCGTGAGTACACGCGCGAGTGGTACCTGGAACGGATTAGCTGGATCAAGGCGGCGAAGCGGGATATCAGCATCACGTCGGACATTATCGTCGGCTTCCCGGGCGAGACGGAGCGCGATCTGGAAGATACGGCGACGTTGCTCGACGACGTGGGTTACGACGCAATTTTTGCCTTCAAGTATTCTCCGCGGCCGAATACCCCGGCGGTGACGATGGCCGACTCGATCCCGGACGATGTAAAGTCGGCGCGACTACAGGTGCTGCTCGACCGGCAGCGGGAGATCCAGCGCGTCAACTACGGGCGGCACCTGGGTGAGACGATGGAGCTGATGGTCGAGAGCCATAATAAGGCGCGCGGGCAGGTGGTGGGGCGCAGTTCGCAGAATAAGACGGTAAATTTTACGACGAGCCAGTTGATCCTGCCGGCGCTCGGCAGCTACCAGCAGGTGCGGATTACGCAGACCTTCCCGAACAGCTTGCTGGGCACCTCGATCGGCACATCGATAAACCGGGCGGTGGCGTAATGCGGCGCGTGAACCTGGAGGTGCCGGTTGAGGTCGAGGTACAGATTCGCGGCTTGATGATGGACCCAGTCACGAACATGCCGATCGTCGTATTGAAAGACATCGCGAGCGACCTGATTCTGCCGATCTGGGTGGGTGTCTTCGAGGCCAATGCGATCGCGCTGGAACTTGAGAAGAACACCACGCCTCGGCCAATGACGCACGATCTACTACGAAGTATGGCATGCGGGCTGAACGCCGAAGTCCAGCGCGTGGTGGTCTCGGAGCTGCGGGAGGAGACGTTCTTGGCGTTGATCTGGATGGAGCAGGGCGGGGAGACGATCGCCCTCGATGCTCGGCCGTCGGACGCGATCGCGCTGGCGCTGCGCTGCGACTGTCCCATCTTCGTGCATCGTGAAGTGCTAATGCACGCGCGGCAATCGGCTGACAGCTCGACGAGCGTCAACACGGAAGAGCTGCGGCAATGGCTTGAGAATCTGAATGACGACGACATGGGCCGGTACAAGATGTAGTCCGCGCTGATTCGCTGATACTCTTCGTATCACTAGCAAGAAGCATTTTGTAACCGTCCTAAGTAGAGGCTTGGGACTATGGCATCGTGCAGGAGAGCACCCCACCCTACGAAGATGCAACTGTCGTGAGGATGAAACACCCGACGATGTGGAGATGGGTAACACTAAGTCTCGGTAAACGGACTAGGTTGTCAGCTTCTCCGTGGTTTCGCGTGGAATGCCGGTAAGGGTGTGGAGCAGGGTGTCCCAGGCTTGGCCGTAGGTGTCCCAACCACCGAGGTGCTGGACGCGAAGCAGCGCGGCTTCGCTGAGGCGCTGCTGAAGGGCTGGGTCGTCCGCAATTTGTTGCATTCGTGCTGAGAGGGCGTCCGCATCGCGGTCGGGAACGATGAAGCCTTCGACGCCGTCGGTGAAGAGGTCTTCGGCACCCGTTGCGACGGTCGCGAGTACAGGGCAGCCGCAGGCCATGGCTTGACCCTGAACGAGGGCGAGACCTTCTTCGACGCTGGGGAGTACGAGCAGATGGCTGGCACTCATCAGCTTGGCCAAGTCGGTTTGCGCGATGGAGCCGGTGAAGGTGACGTGTTCCGTGGGAAGTGTCTTCAGCAGGTGGCGGATGTCGTCCTGTAAGGAGCCGACGACGGTGAGATGTTTGCGTGGGTGTTTGAGGCGGGCAAAGGCTTGGAGCAGGTAAGGGACCCCCTTGCGGAGACTGACTTGGCCGGCGAAGAGGAGCTCGAAGGAGTCTGACGGAGGAGCGACGGTGCGGGTGAACTTGTCGAGGCGAACGCCGTAAGGGATGACGTGTACCTTTTCAGCGGCGACGCCCATGGTGATGAAAGAGCGTTTGGCGACCGTGGACGGGACGGTGATGGCGTTAGCCTGGGCGTAGAGGGCCTCTTCGCGGATGGTAATGTGAGGTTTGCGGAGGGGGAGCGGTGCACCCCAGCGGCGATACTCGGCGTCGAGGGCAGTCTCCTGAAAGCGCTGGTGGGTTGAGCCGCGGTCGCAGATAAACTTGCCGCCGCGCTGCTGGGCGGTGCGTCCGGTGAGCAGACCAGCGCCGGAGATGGCTATAAAAGCATCCGTCGAGCCAATCCGTGCGTTCGTCCAGCGATCAAAGCTTAGGGCGTTCCAGCGGTTCATCGCGGAGGAGACGGTTTCGGGGTAGAAACGGGTGCGGTTGAGGAGATAGTCGGCGGTGTGGATCAGGGGGAAGGTGCTGACGAGTTCGCGAGGAAGATCCTCTCGCTGGAGCCGCGCCCAGGGCCAGGTGGAGAATATTTTTTGCAGGTGGCCGCGCCGGTGCAGCTGGTGAGCGAGCTCGAAGTGATGGTAGACGCCGAAGACGGCCTGGGTGACGTTCATAACGTGTGCAGAGGTGATGCTAGCAGAGGCTCCGTAGAATGGAACGATGTCGAACGCGATTTTGGATGTAGAGCAATGGCTGCGCGGGACGCGTGTGACGGACTTGGCGCGGCGGGTACTGGTTCTGGAATACCGGCTGCCGCTTGGCTGCTGCGTCCATATGACGCCATTCTTCGAGGCGGTGAAGCGTTCGCGGCCGGAGGTGGAAATTACGGTAGCCACGAGGTCACTGGGGGCACAGGTGCTGCGGCACTCACCGTTTGTGGATCATCTGATCGAGACGCCCGACCCGCTCACGGATCTAGGGGCGGCGGTACGCTGCTTGCGAGGGGAGTTGCGTCGGTGGGGGACCAGGCCTGACTGTGTGCTGACAGGGGCTTCCGACTCGCGAACGCGTATTTCGCTGTTGGGAGTGCTGGGGTCGAGCGGATGGCGCGGCGGATTTACGCTGAAGCCGCAGCTTTATCATCGCCCGCTGGAGTATGACTGGGGGCGGAGCTTAATCAGTAACAATCTTCAGGTGGCGAAGCTGATTGGGTGTGAGGCGGAGGTGACACGGCCGCGCGTATTCTTCTCGGAGGCGGACCGGGCGACTGGGACAGGGCTATTGGGCGAGGCGAACCCGGCGGGGCTGCCGCTGGCGACCATCGTGACGCAGAATAGCGGCGGCCAGCGGACAGGCTGGCACACGGAGCGCTGGGCGCGGGTGATCGAGGCGGCGGAGGAGCGCGGGTGCGCGGTGGTCTATGTGGGGACGGCAGGCGATGCGGCTGCGATCGAGATGATCCGGACAGCTGCCCGTGGACGCGGTGTGTCGCTGGCGGGGCGGACGACGGTGAACCAGCTGGGGGCGGTGCTGGCGATGAGCGACTTGGTGGTGACGCTCGACACGGGGACGATGCATGTGGGGCGGGCAGCGGGTGTGCCGATGGTGGTGCTGGGACCGAGCTGGCAGCGGCCGCGGGAGTGGATGCCGCTGAGAGTGGAGAACGG
>CAXTRY010000099.1:0-10290 GCA_964246805.1 uncultured Acidobacteriaceae bacterium | reverse complement strand
CGGCTGGGTGGGGGGGGCGGCCCCAGGCGAAGGGGGCGTGGCCGGCGACGAGGACGGCGGGGACGGCGAGGGGGTCGATGTTGTGCGCGCGAAAGTGGTCCACGATGGCCTGGCCGGTGGAGTGGACGTAGCGGCCCGTGATGGCTTCCTCGGTGAGGGGCGGCGTGCAGGGGATGGGGCCGTGGAAATAGTCGGCGTGAGTGGTGCCGAGCGGCGGGATGGGAATGCCGGACTGGGCGAAGCTGGTGGCGAACTCGGAGTGGGTGTGGACGACGGCGCCGATGGAGGCAAACTCGCGGTAGAGGAGGGTGTGGGTGTCGAGGTCGGACGAGGGTTTCAGGGTGCCTTCGACGACGGTGCCGTGGAGATCGGTGACGACCATGTGCTCGGGGCGGAGCCGATCGTAGTCGACGCCGGAAGGCTTGATGACGACGAGACTTTGCTCGCGATCGATGCCGGAGGCGTTGCCGAAGGTGTAAAGAACGAGACCTTGGCGGACGAGTTCGAGGTTGGCTTCGAGGACGGCGGCGCGGAGGGCTTCGAGGAGCATGGGAAGAGGATACATCCGGTAGAGTAGACGCATGGCGGATGAGCGAGCGGAGCAGCAGACGTCTTTAGCGCTGGCGATGCCCCTGGGGTTTGTATGGGGGGCGGCGAAGGCTGGGATCAAGGCGAGCGGAAACCTGGACGTGGCGGCTGCCGTGGCTCCGAAAGGCGCGGTGGGGGTGGCCATGTTTACGACGAACCAGGTGGTGGCCGCGCCGGTGACGGTGGGGCGGCGGCATCTGCTGGCGACGGGAGGGCGGGTATCGGCGGTGCTGGTGAACGCGGGGAACGCGAATTGCGCGACCGGGCAGCCTGGGATCGACGCGTGCGAGCGGACGTGCGTGGCGGCGGGCGAGGCATTGGGGTGCATCTTCGACGAGGTGTTTCCGTCGTCCACGGGGATTATCGGGGTGCCGTTTCCTACGGAGAAGGTCGTAGGGGCGTTGCCGTCCGTGGCGGGGTCGCTGGGAGCGACGGCGGCCAATGGAGAGCTGTTCGCGCGAGCCATTCTTACGACGGACACACGAATGAAGGTAGCGCGGGCGGGGATCGATGTGGACGGGCGAGAGGTACGGCTATGGGGAGCGGCGAAGGGGGCGGGGATGATCCATCCGCGGCTCGGCGCGCCGGTCGCGGGGAAGCCGGTGGCGGCTCCGCACGCGACGATGCTGGTGTATCTGTTTACCGACGCGATAGCGGATGTAGGGCAGCTAAGGGCTTTGCTGCAGCCGGCGGTGGAGGGAAGCTTCAATTCGATTTCGATCGATGGGGATACCTCGACGAACGATACGGTGCTGCTCCTGGCGAGCGGAGCCAGCGGGATCGCCCTCGACGCGCGGGTGGAGCCGGCGTTTAAGAACGCGCTGGAGCTGGTGTGCGGCTCGCTGGCGCACCAGATCGTGGACGACGGCGAGGGTGTCGGGCATGTGGTGACGCTCGAAATTGGCGGGGCGCGGACGGTGGCGGAGGCGCGGACGGTGGCGGAGGCGATTGCGCGGTCGCCGCTATGCAAGACGGCGTGGTCGTCGGCGGACCCGAACTGGGGGCGGTTGCTGGCGGCGGCGGGGTACTCGGGCGTGGCGTTCGATCCCTCGGGCGCGACGATTAAGATTGCAGGGCTGCCGGTGTTTGCGCGGGGGATGCGGTCGCCTGCCTTCAATGAAAAGCTGACCCATGAGCGGATGCTGGCGCGAGAGTACACGATTGCGCTGGACCTGGGGATGGGCGAGGCGGGATGCGTCTTTCTGACGTGCGACCTGACAGAGGACTATGTGCGGATCAATGCCGACTACTCGACTTAGCGGCGCGAGTGGGTGCGGATAGCCATGCTGGCTACGACCGTGGTTGCGGGAGCGGTGCTGATCGTGTTCGGCCTGGTGTATGGGCTGGGCTTTCTATGGTTTGCGTGGTGGGACGGCGGGCTGCTGCGACGGGTGCTGATGGCGGCGCAGGCGGCCGTGGTGCTCTACGCGATCTATGTTTTCGTGGAGAGCCATCGTGCGCCCTTTTAGCGATTCGCTCAAGTCGGATGACGTTTTTGCGTGGGGCAAGTATCGTAGAAGGAAAGATGAGCGGGGGCGTGATGGCGACGAAGACGGAAGATGCGGTGAAGGTGGACTTTGCCGCGGAGATGGCGGAATGGATCGAGGCGTTCGACGACGTGGTGGCCGAGGGCTGGGAGAATGGCGCGGAGTTGCTCAGCGCTCTGCGGCAGCGAGCGCGCGAGGCGGGGGTGCCGACGCCCAGTGAGTTGACGACGCCTTACCGGAACACTATTCCGAAGCACGATGAAGTGGCCTATCCGGGGGATCGGAACATGGAGCGGCGGGTAGAGGCGCTGATCCGTTGGAACGCCATGGCGATGGTGCATGGGCAGAACAAGAAGGATGCCGGCATCGGTGGGCACATCTCCACGTATTCTTCGCTGGCTACGCTGCTGGAAGTAGGCTTCAATCACTTCTTCCATGCCAAATACGGGGAGCAGCCCGGCGACTTCATCTATTTTCAGGGACACGCCTCGCCGGGCGTGTATGCGCGGGCGTTTCTGGAGAGGCGGTTCGATGAGAAGCGGCTAGGGAACTTCCGGCATGAGTTGCGCGGGGAGCCGGGTCTGTCGAGCTATCCGCACCCGTGGCTGATGCCGGAGTTCTGGAACTTCCCCACCGTGTCGATGGGCATTGGACCGCTGAACGCGATCTATCAGGCGCGGTTTATGCGTTATCTGGAGAATCGCGGCCTCATCGAGAAGACGGAACGCAAGGTCTGGGCGTTTGTCGGCGACGGCGAGACGGATGAGGTGGATACGCTAGGGGCGATCTCGCTTGGGGCGCGGGAGAAGCTGGACAACCTGATCTTCGTGGTGAACTGCAACCTGCAGCGGCTGGACGGGCCGGTCCGCGGGAACAAGCGGATTATCGACGAGTTGGAGAGCATGTTCCTCGGCGCGGGATGGAATGTCATCAAGGTGATCTGGGGGTCGGATTGGGACGAGCTGTTTGCGCGCGACCATACCGGGCTGTTGCTGCGCCGGATGGAGGAGTGCGTCGACGGGGATTATCAGACGTTTAAGGCGAAGGATGGGGCCTATCTGCGGGCGAACTTCTTCGGCAAGTATCCGGAGCTGCTGGAGCTGGTGAAGGATATGAGCGACGAGCAGCTTTCGACGCTGCATCGCGGCGGGCATGATCCGGCGAAGATCTACAACGCCTACAAGCGGGCGCTGGAGCATAAGGGCGGACCGACGGTCATCCTGGCGAAGACGGTGAAGGGGTATGGGTTGGGATCGGCGCAGGCGCGCAATGCGACGCACTCCGAGAAGAAGCTGGCGGATGATGGCCTGGCGGCATTTGTAAAGCGCTTCGATATTCCAATCCCGGAGCAGGCGGCAAAGGACGGGGCGTTTTACAGGCCGGAGCAGGACGCGCCGGAGATTGCTTATATGCAGGGGCGGCGCAGGGAGCTGGGCGGCTACCTGCCGATGCGCTCGGTCCCAAAGCCGGAGTTCAAGGCTCCCGATCTGGCTTATTTCAAGGAGTGGACGAGCGGGTCGAATAACCGCGCGGTGTCGACGACGATGGGGTTTATCAGCATTCTCAGGCACCTGATGAAAGACCCATCGTTCGGCAAGCTGATCGTGCCGATCGTCCCGGATGAGGGACGGACGTTTGGGCTTGAGTCGGCGATCCGGCAGGTGGGCATCTATGCGCCGGAGGGGCAGAAGTACAGCCCGCACGACGCGGACATGCTTCTTTATTATCGCGAGGACAAGGACGGGCAGATTCTTGAGGAGGGGATCACCGAGGCGGGATCGATGGCCTCGTTTACGGCGGCGGGCACGGCTTACTCGAACTATAAGGTGCCGTGCATTCCCTTCTATATGTACTACTCCATGTTCGGGTTCCAGCGCATAGGAGACATGGTGTGGGCGTTCGCGGATTCGCGGGGCAAGGGCTTTCTGATGGGCGGCACGGCGGGCCGGACGACCATGCTGGGCGAAGGCCTGCAGCATCAGGATGGACATAGCCATGTGCTGTCGAGCACCGTGCCCACGTGCGTCAGCTATGACCCGGCGTATGCGTATGAGCTGGCGGTCGTGATCCAGGATGGCATCCGGCGGATGTATGAGGCGGGTGAAGATGTCTTCTACTACATCACCATGTACAACGAGGATTACGCGATGCCGCCGATGCCGGAGGGTTCAACCGGCTCCAGTACGGCCGAGGGTATTCTGAAGGGCCTATACAAGCTGAAGCCCGCCGAGGGTGGAGCAGCCGCGGCACAACTTTTCGGGAGCGGGCCGATCTTGAACGAGGTGTTGCGCGCGCAGAGGATCTTGGCCGAGAACTATCAGGTGCAGACCGATGTATGGAGCGTGCCGAGCTACACGGAAGTCCGGCGCGAGGCCCTGGCGGTCGAGCGATGGAACCGGCTGCACCCGGCGGAGAAAGAGCGCCAGAGCTATCTCCACACGGCACTGGCTGGAACGTCCGGGCCAATCATTGCCGCGAGCGATTACATGAAGTCGCTGCCGGATACGCTTGCGCCGTGGCTCGGCGGGCGGTTGACGACGCTTGGGACGGATGGCTTCGGCCGGTCGGACAACCGGGAGCATCTGCGGCGACATTTTGAGGTGAACGCGGAATCGATCGTAGGGGCGACGCTGTCGAAGATGGCACGCGATGGCAAGTTCAAGGCCAAGCTGGCGCAGAAGGCACTCCTCGATCTTGGGTTGGATGCGGAAGCACTCGATCCGGCGAGGGCATAACGGATTGAAGGTCGAAGCTCTACTGGTTGCGCCGCGCGAGAACCCCCTGGTGCCGTTCGCGCTCATGAAGCGTATCTATACGGGCATGGTGGAGACGCGGCTGCTGGAGGCCTGGCTTGCGAAGCGGCGCGGAGAAGGGAAGCGCTCTCCGGTTGAAGGCGAGGAGGCCTGCCGGGCGGCGGTGCTGCTCGGTCTGAAGACGGACGATTGGGTCTCCGATGTAGCGGAAGGGGCGAGCGCCGCATGGCTGCGGGGCATGGAACTGCCCGCGCTGACAGACTTGAAGGCCGGCCGCTCTTCGCAGCCGGGTATCCTACCTCATTGCAAGAACACTTCCGAGCGACTGGCTATGGGCGTTGGAACAGCGCTTGCCCTGAAACGATGCAAGCAGCCCGGGGTTGCGGTGGTCTTCGTCCATGAGGGAATGAAGGCTTCCGTGTGGCGGAGGACGTTGCGTCCGGCTGTGGTGGAAGAGCTGCCGATGCTCTTTGTGGCGCTTCCGGCGGCGGATAAAAAGGCGGTTGACGAAACCATCAGCGTGAAGGCGACGCGGTTTGGCGTTCCCGGTATTCCAGTGGATGCGAGCGATGCGGTCGCCCTGTACCGGGTAGCGCAGGAGTGCCTGCTGCGGGCTCGGGCAGGCGGCGGACCGGCGCTCATGGAGTGCGTTCGGCTCCGGCGAGGAAATCAAGACGCTCCCGATCCAATCGACGCGATGGCGCGAATGCTGCTTCGCACCGGCGCGTGCGATCAGGCATGGCTCGACGACATTGCACCGTCTTTCCGCGCTCGCTTGAAAGCCATGAGGCATGAGCGCCCCCGCGTGAAGCAGCCGCACGATGGTGTAGCCGCGGACGGTCCTGGAACGTAAACGCGGTTTACACTAGGGCTACAGGAACGAAGACCGGGGTTTGAGGTGGAAGTGCGTCGAGGATTTTTTTGTGGTTGCGCGGGGTTGATGGCGTTTGCTCTCGCGTCCGGACGCGCACAAACACCATTTCCCGCCGCGGTTCCCGTGCCCGCGCCCCAGGCTCCGGCTACCGTACCCTCGCTGCCTCCCTATGATCCCGACGCGGAGCGCGCGCCCAAGACCTACCCGGTGCCCCAACCCGCGCCGCCGCCCGTGGTCATCAAGGAAGCGCCGCCGCCGGGCAAGCCGAAGTATACGCAGCGTGAGATTTACACGGCCTATGAGCCTTATATCAAGGGTCCGCAGGGATTGGACAAGCCCGACCATGATGGATCGACTTACATTCCGGTCGACAGCTGGGTCTATCCGGAGATGATGCGTCTGTACGGCATGGGATACATCGACACCGCTTTTCTGAATATGCGGCCATGGACGCGGCGCAGCGTGCTGCATATGCTGGAGGAATCGCGAAACGATATTCTCGCGGGAACGAACGAAGAGGCGCAGGCAATCCTCGCGGTGCTGCTGCGCGAGCTCGACGCCGAAGCTCCGGGGGGCAAGCGCGGCCTGGTCTATGGGACGTATTCGGTTTATGGGCGCGCCATGGGCATCACGGGACAGACGCTGCGCGACAGCTTCCATCTTGGGCAGACGATCGTAAACGACTATGGGCGGCCGTATGCGCCCGGCTTCAACGCCCTGGCCGGGGCATCGACGGTCAATGAGTGGGGCCGCTTCTCGCTCCATGTGCGGGGCGAGTACCAGCATTCCCCGAGCACCACGGGGTACTCCGATGCGCTGGCCAGCCTGCTCTCGTTCGACGATGAGATCGGCTACGCACCGCCAAATCTGCCGCAGGCGACCATTCCGGCTGGACCGATCTCCGCGCAGAATCCATTCCGGCTGGTCGAAGCGACACTATCGTTCCATCTGCTGGGACATGAGATTTCCGGCGGCAAGACGGACGCCTGGCTTGGACCGGGCATGGGCGGGGGCATGGCATGGTCGAACAATGCCGAGAATATTTACTCGTTCCGCATCAATCGCATTGAGCCGTTGTATATTCCATACGTTTCCAAGGTAATTGGACCGATTCGGTACGACTTCTTTTATGGGAGTCTGAAAGGGCACAGCGCGCCGAACCACCCCTATATTCATTCCGACATGATCTCGTTTGCGCCTACGCGGGACGTCCAGTTCGGCTTTGAGAGAGCGATTATTTTCGGCGGAGCGGGGCATGAGCCAGTGACGCTGCATACATTCCTCAAGGGATTCTTCAGCATCAACGATACCAATGTCGCAACCAAATTTTCCGCGCAGGATCCCGGCGCCCGCTTTAGCGCCTTCAACTTCTCCTACCGCCTCCCGTATTTTCGGCGCTATTTTACTTTCTATGCCGACTCTATCTCCCACGACGACGTGACGCCGGTCTCCGCGCCGAGGCGAGCAGCCTATCGACCGGGGCTGTATCTCTCACATGTGCCCGGACTGCCGAAGCTCGACCTTCGCGCGGAGGCAACGGTGACCGACTTCTCCACGCAGCGGAGCAACCTGGGCAGCGGCGATTACTGGGAGGTCGTCCAGAAGCAGGGCTATACAAACAAGGGGTTCATTCTCGGCGATTGGATTGGGCGCGAGGCTAAGGGTGGACAAGCCTGGGTGACCTATCATCTTTCAGGGGACGAGTGGATTCAAGTCGAGTATCTGAATAAGAAGACGCCGCACGACTTTATTCCCGGTGGAACGACGCAGAACTCCTTTGCCGCTAGCGTGGTAAAGCGCGTGGGCAAGGATTTTGAAGTGAATGGATGGGTGCAGCACGAGCGCTGGAAGGCACCCGTCTATTTACAAGGCTTGCAATCGAATACGACGGTGTCGGTGCAGTTAACCTGGTTTCCGAAGCTGCACACCAAAGATTCGCTCAACCTGTTCGGTGCGCGTTAGGCAGCTTTCTGGGACATGTTGATCGCGGTATCGGCCCAGTGGAGCGAGTCCACATACATGGAGGCGGTGCGGCTTTCCGTAAGGCCCAGCGATTCCTGGAGCGTTTCGCAGCAATGCCAGCTGCCTGCCTCGTAGCAGCGGACGAGATCGAGCGCGATTTTGAGGGGGCTGGACTCCCCGCGCAAGGCGGCGATCATGTCGGCTTCGAGCGGCAACGATCGAACGATCTGGCTCATGGGGATTTGCACGATGGCGTCGATCAGCGAGAGCATTCCGAGCAGGTAGAGCTTCGAACCTTCCTCGTGGAGTATGGGCGCGAGACGTTCGCAGAACTTCGCTCGTTCGATGGCCATGGATACCAGGGACTTGGAGTGCGTCTCGGCGAAGACGCCCGCCAATGCGATGGTAACGAGCGTGCGAACGCCGTCGTCGCCGACCATCAGCAGAGCGTTCCGGATGGAGCTGACGCGTGTCGGCAGACCATAGAGCGCGGAGTTTACCAGCCGCAACAGGGCGTAGCACAGGGAGAGTTCGGTTTTGATGAGGGCTTCAATCTCATTGATGTCGGGCCGGGGGCGGCAGAGCGCGGCGAGTACCCGGAGATAAGTGAAGTGGTTTCGCGGAATGGCGCGCTGGGCGCTCACGATGGGCTTGGAGAAGAAGTAGCCCTGGAAGAGCACGCATCCTTCCGCGCGAGCGACCTCCATGTCCGCGGGAGTCTCTACCTTTTCGGCGAGCAGCTTGGCTCCGCGGCCGCGCACCATGGCGTAGATTTCGCGTCGGACCTTCGCGTCGGCGGCGCGGAAATCGATCTTGATGTAATCGGCGAAAGGAAGAAAGGGGAGTTTCGAGGCATCGGGCAGAAAGTCGTCGAGGGCGAAGCGATAGCCTTGCTTCTGCAAGATCGCACAGCTTTCAAGCACCTCGGCGTCGGGTATAACGTCTTCGAGGATTTCAAGCACCGTATTGTGGGGAGGCAGCAAGGTCACGACGCGCGTCAGCAGGGCCTCGCGGGTGCAGTTGACGAAGGCCGTGGAACGTGTGGCCTCGGGCACGATGCGCAGATAATTGTCGGTTACCTGGCGTGTAGCCTCTTCAGGATCGCCCGAGAAGGCGTTGGTGTAACCGGAGCGAAAGAGTAGCTCGTATCCATAAAGATTCAGGTTGCCATCGAGGATCGGCTGTCGACCGAGATAGCGCGTCGGCGGCTCGGCATGCGCGGCGGCCGGTACTCTTTCCATGGTTGCGAGTTGCCCGCCAGACGTCGATCTCCCCATGGACACTCCACTTCCGAGCGAACGTGATTTGCCGCGATGCGGTTTATCCGTTCCCCTTTCTTCCTTATCGTCCGAAGCTCGCCGGACTTGAAATCCAGTTCGCTTTGGGCCTGGATTCCGAGCAAAGACACAACTTTTTGTGGTGAAACGAGTCTGCATAGATACACGGTTGCGCGGCGATTTCAGGTCCGCCTTCGCTTGTGGAGGGGTTTCGATGCGACAAGGGGAACGGTATGGAAAGCCTGCCGGCATGGCGCTGCAACTGGCGGCTTTGTTTTTAGTGGGGAGCGGCGGCATTCTGGCGCAGGGCGGCGTTTCGACTCTGCCCGATGCGCAGATTGAAGCGAATGTATTGAAGGCTTTGGCGGGAGCACCGCAGCTGGCGGATGAAAATATTTCGACCAATACGGTTTACGGCGTGGTCACCCTGACCGGGAGTGTCAAGGATGAGTCCGCGCGCAGCATGGCCGAGAATCTGACCTCGCGCGCAAACGGCGTCAAGAAGGTCGTGGATGAGCTTGCGATCGGATCGAATCCAAACCCCACCGCAACCGGCGCAAATGCAAGCAGCCAGAATGCCTCGAATCCGATGCTTCAGTCGGATGGGACGATGGCTCCGCCAGCCGGTCAGCCCCAGCACGCACCGGATCCCGATGTGTATGCGGCGCAGCAGGGCGTGAATAACACTCCCGCTCAGGGTGCCGGGCCGGACTACAACCCGAACGCCAATCCCAACGCCGCCAACAACAATCCAGGGGCAGCCAACAACAGCAACGGTAGCTACGGTCAGCCGCCGCAACCCGGTTACCGGCAGCCTTACAACGGTCCTTACGGTCAGCAGCCTGGTGCTTACGGTCAACAGCCTGGTCCTTACGGTCAACAGAATGGACCGGGGTACCCGCAGGGTGGGCAGCAGAACCCGCAGGACGTGCAGGCACCCTATCAACCTGGCGGTGTGCAGCGGGGTGGACCGCAGCGCATGGCTGCTCAGCCTCCGCCGTACGGCGCGCAGGAGGCGGGCAAGCCAGTAACCGTACAGCCTGGCTCGTTGTTGCGTGTACGCATCAACGAAGGTCTTGACAGCAAACATACACAGCCGGGAACGCCCTTCGACGCGGTTGTGTTGAACGATGTCGTGGCGGACGGCGCGGTGGCCATTCCACGGGGGGCCAACGTGCAGGGTAAGGTGATCGAGGCCCGGAGCGGCGGTGTCATCAAGGGACACGGGGAGTTGGCGTTACAGCTGACGCAGGTAATGCTTGGCGGCCAGGTATTTCCGATCACCTCGGACGTGTGGCAGCGCGACAGCTCGGATAAGGGACTCCAGACACTCAACTCAGCGATTGGGC
>CAXTRY010000098.1:0-10291 GCA_964246805.1 uncultured Acidobacteriaceae bacterium | reverse complement strand
AGCCGGGCGGCGGCGGGTGCGTTGCCCATGTGGACGACGGCGGTAGCGAGGGCGACGGCGATGGTCATGGCGGCGGCCTGATAGGCGCGGCCCCAGAAGAGATTGAGGAGCCAGGGCACGACGATGATTCCGGCGGCGGCGAGGAGGAATGCGGCGAAGGTGGCGGCGTAGGTGCAAAGCGCCATGACGTGGTGGGGAGTGCTGGAGCGCTCGGATTCGGGATCGGCCATGACGGCGTAGCTGCTCTCGGTGAGCTGCTGCGGGGCGAGCGAGACGATGTTGCGAAGCTGGTTGGCGATGGCGAAAAAGCTCATCTGAGCGAGCGTGGTGTCGGAGCGGGCGACGAGCGCGGTGAGCCACCAGCCGGCGAGGTTCGCGCCGACCAGACCAGCCAGCTGGATAAAGCCGAAAGACCAGACTTCCTTGAGCATCGGGGGCAACGCTAACGGCGTGGCGGAGCCGGTAGCGTAAAGACCAAGGGGCCGGGCGAGGGCGAGGCAGATCAGCACGGCCATGGTGACGATGAGGCCTTGCGAGACGATCATGCGGATGGGGCTGTGCATGGTGGCGGCGAGAGGGATGAGCGAGATCATGCCTACGCCTACGAGGAGCGACAGCAGGACCAACGCGTAGAGGCGGTGCTGGCCGACGAAGAAGCCCCTGGCGCATTCGAGGATGATAATGCCGGCGGCGGAGAGGGCGGCCCAGCGGAGGAGCGAGGTGAGGATCTCTTTATGGAGGAGATGCGCGATTGGAGCGGCTCCGGCCCAAAGGCCCATCGCGGCAAGAAGGGCCGAGGCGACGGAGACGATGGCGAGGACGCGGGCAAGGGTGCGATAGCCGGGGCCGCCGAGAGGATATTTGCCGGAGAAGCGGGCGGCGGTCGAGCCGATGCCTCCGGCGGCGTAGGTGGAGATGTTGTTTGCTGTGGTAATGGCGAGGGAGTAGGCACCGAAGGTGGCGGGGCCGCCAAGGCGCGCGGCGAGGATATTGGCGAGGAAGCCCGCGCCGCGTTCGACGATAAGACTCGCGCCGAGGGCCGAGGTGCCCCCGATGAGACGTCTTGTGACGTGCGTGGGGATCGCCGCGGCACTAATCGAGGCGGGTGTCATGGCCTCTTCGGAGGCGGGATCGGGCAGTATTGCCGCGCTCATGAGGAGGCGGTCACCTTTTCGGCTTTCGCCTCCGAGGCCTCGACCTGATCCTTGTAGCGATAGTAAGACTCGTAGTAGTTCTTCTGGCCTTCGCTGCGCGGATCGAAGGCGTTGAGGATGGTGCCGACGAGGCGGACGCGGTCGCGGTCGAAGAGGTCGCGGGCCTTGCTTGCCTGCTCGCGGGAGGTAACTCCGGCGCGAAGGATGAGCAGGACACCCTGGGCGTAGTGGGCAAGGATGCGGGCGTCAGCCATGTGGAGCATCGGCGGGGTATCGATGAGGACGACGTCGAACTCGCGATGGAGGCGATCGATCAGGCCGGCGAGATGCGCGGAGTGGAGGAGTTCAACGACCTCCTCGGAACCGGTCCCGGCCGTGATGAGAGAGAGATTGGGGATGCCGGTCGGCTTACAGAAGGCGTCGATCGGTGCGCGCTCGGCGTCGATCTCTCCCCGGAGGATGTTGCGGAGGCCAAAGTTATTTTGGATGCTAAGGGCGGTGTGCATCCCGGGCTTGCGGAGGTCGCCGTCGACGATCACGGTGCGGAGCTTGGATTTGCTGAGGGCGACGCCGAGATTGGAGGTGACGGTGGTCTTGCCCTCACCGGCGTTGGGGCTCGATACGACGTAAATGCGGGCGCGGCGGCTGGAATCGTCGGTGAGGAGGATGGAAAAGGTGGTGCTGCGATAGGCCTCGGCGACGACGGAGAAGGTGTCGCTCCAGCGGGCGATGGCAAGCGCGCCTTCGGACGCCGTGCCGTGGGTGGACGCGCCGTTGCGATTGAAAGGAACGAGCGCCGAGCGGAGGGGCACGGGAAAGTGCGGGCGGGTCTCGGCTGTGGGGATGACACCTAGTTCGGTGACATGGAGGAAGCGTTCAATATCGCCGGGAACCCGGAAGACCTGAACCTGGCGATCTTTGAAGAAGGCCACGCCGACACCGCAGAGAGTGCCGAGGAGAAGACCGGCGGCGGCGGCTCCGCCGCGCTTGGGGGTGAAGGGAAGGAGCGGTGCCTTGGCGGCGTCGACGACACGCATGGTGGAGGCTTGCAGGGCCGAGGCGAGCGAGGCCTCCTTGGCGCGCTGGAGCATGGTTTGGTAGAGCTGCTGCTCGGACTCGACTTCGCGGCGGAGAAGATTGACTTGAGCGGCCTTGCCGAGATCGGAAGAGACTTTGCCTTCCTGGGTGTTGAAGGCGGCATTGAGGAGCATCTCGCGATGACGGGCGGATTCGTACTCATTCTGGAGACGGTCGGAGCTGGTGGAGCGGGCGGAGGCCATGCCTTCCTCGACCTCGCGGATCTCGGAGCGGAGATGGATGACTTTCGGATTCTCTTCGGTGAGCGGCGGCACGAGACGGGCGACCTCAGCGCGAAGGTCGGCTAGTTTCTGCTGATAGTTGCGATATTCCGGGCTGTCGAGAATGCCCGGAGTGGTGCCGGGGGCCGCGGAGCTGGCGGTGCGGAGTTGGGCCTCCTTCTCCATGCGGTTGGCCTGCGCGCTGACCATTTCGTTCTGGAGGGTGCGAAGGTGGTCCTCGCCGACGGAGTTGCTGTCTTGAGAGAGAATAAGGCCGTTACCGCCGGTGGCGGCGACGAGTTTGCGCTCGGACTCTTCGGCCTTGGTCTTGATGTCGGCGACTTGGCTGGTGAGCCATTGGCTGGTGCGGTCGGACTCTTTTCCGCGCGTTTCTAGGTCGAGGTCGCGGTACTCCGCGGTGAGCGTATTGCAGAACTTGGCGGCAAAGGCGGCGTTCCAGGAGTCGCAGGTGATTTCGACCAGGCGAGTGACACCCAGCGGCTTGACGACGGTACGCTTGGCGGTGTCATCGACCAGATCGTTGTACGTGAGAGGCTTGCCGCCGCCGAGATGAAGGGCGCGGGCAAAGATTGAAGCCATATCGTTAGGACGGAGGTCGGCGGGTGGGGGCTCTGCTTTGAGGCGCTGCGCCGTGCGTTCAAGCAGAGTCTCGCTTTGGAGGAGCTTCACCTGTGTCTGGACATTGACCTCGGTGGAGCCGCCGCCCTCGCCGGTGGGGTTGACGCTATGTTGGTTCAGAAAGTCGCCATTGAGGCTTTGGATATCGAGCGAGGTGCGGGCACGGTAGTACGGGAGAGCGGTGAGATTGAGGAGCAAGCTGAGCAGAACGCCGGTGAGGGCGAAGGCGGCAATAGGCCAACGATAGCGGGTGATGGTGCGAAGGTATTCGGCGAAGAGATTGCCGGAGCGTTCCGGCTGGCGATCCGATTGGCGATCCGACGGGCGCACTATGCTTTCGATGGGATTACGGCGGTCCTCGTCGCGGCGGGCAATCCGGCGGTTCTCGCTGGACGGGCCGTCAAGGTCGCGAGCTCCGAATGGAACGGGTCGGAGGCTCCGATTGCTATTGTTGGGCGGATTGGGCATTGCGTCGACGACTCCTAGAAGCGGTAGATGGCCGCTCCGGTCGCGGCGAGAAGGATGCCTTCGGTGATGCGTCCCGAGGACTTGAAGGTGCTATTGGGGACGTAGAGAATGTCATTGCCGTAGAGCGGCACGTCGGGCGCTTTACCGGCAAAGATTGCCTTGATGTCCACAGGGATTTCGAGTGGCTTGCCGTCGCCGCCGGGTGCCGGGCGGAGAATGCGAGCATGACTGGCGTTGGCGGTTTTGTCCAGGCCCTCGGCGAGCGAGACGGCTTGGAGGAGCGTGATGTCGGAGTGCGAGGAGAGCTGGAAGCCACCCGATTTCTTGACATTGCCGACGACATAGACGAGTTCGGCCTTGGGAATGGAGATGACGTCATTGGGATCGACTTCGATGTTGTCTGCCGGGTTCTTCGAGGCCATCAGGTCGTCGAGCGAGATGCTGGCCGTCGTGACGCCGGTGGCGGGATCGGTTTTTGTGCCGGAGAGGGGGAGTGGACCCCACTTGCTTTCACGAGTGACGATGACGCGGGGGCCGGCGTCGGCCCTGGTGCCACCGGCAAGCGAGATGACTTCGATAAGCCTCTTGGGACCTTGAAGCTGATGGACGCCGGGGGAGTTGACGGAGCCTACAATGGAGACGGGGCGGCTCTGGTCGTCGGTAAGGCTAAGCGAAATCTGTGGGGAATCGATGTACTTGCTGAGTTTAGCGACGAGCTCTGCCTTGAACTGCTCCATGGTGAGGCCCCCGGCCTGGATACGACCGGCCATTGGCAGGTCCACAAAACCATTAGGGTCGATCCGGATGGGCTTTTCTGAGAGATCGTCCATGTCGACGACGTGAATGACGATCTGGTCACCCGCGCCGAGAACATAGTCGGGAGCGGGGGCAGGTCTCCGGTTGAGCGTGCCTTGCGCGGCGGCAAACATCGTAAATACAATCAGTGCCATAGACAATGCGCGACGAGTTAGAGAGTATGTTTGCATCAGCTTATGGGATACGTAAGTATGTCCTTCTTGGATGATTCGCGGGGCTAAAATGTAGATCAAGTTACGGAAGATTTACAGATCACAGCTTCAGCGTCGAGAACTGCTTGGAACGTATAGACGCTGTTCTTCTAGATATGATGACGAATTGCTGGGAGATATTCGTAAAGCATTTGTACCTGGAAAATCGCAAGTAACCCGGCCCTACCTGGAGGTGCCCGTTTCTGAGTTCAGGTCAAAGATGAGCGTGGCTATACCATTGTGCAAGAAGGTGGCTAAAGGTTTCTCACAAAACACGGCTCGCATATGAGCCGACCGGGGACCCGCCTTGGCTGGTTCCGCCGCTTGAAAGCAGCCCGTATAAGGCTCATACGCCGTGGCGACATAGTAGCGGATGTTGTAATGGAAGAGCGTATCCCGCAGTGGAGACCGGTCCGCGATGCGTTTGAGGAAGGCGCTGTCCATCATCAGACCTTCGGTTTGGACGATGGGGTCATCGATCAGATAGGCTACGCGACCGGCTCGATCGCCCATGGCATAGGTTCCCGGATGCGTGGCGGCGAAGGTCTGAATCTCGACGGAGGCGTCGTAAATGTCGATCTGCTGCCGTCTCCAGCGCATGAGCGAGAGAGCCGCGAAGACAAGAAAGACGAGCGTAAAGGTGACAGCTGGACGCTGGAGCAGCCTGGCGGTCGCGGGTACAAGGCAAAAGATGAAGAAGCTGGCGCAGAGGGCGATTCGCAAGGGATACATATACCAACCCCAGAGCGTCCAGTCACTTACACAGCAAAGAATAAAGTAGTAGATGAAGGGAAAAAGGATGACGGCGGGGAGGATGATCCGCTCCATCGGGGCTAGGCGGCCGCGAATAGAAGGAACGAGTAACAAGCCGGCGAGCAGCACGACGCAAAGGCTGGCGGCCATGGGATGAAAGAAGACGCGCCACGGCTCCAACGAGGGGGCGTGATTCCACTTCAATTCTTTAGCCATGCCGGAGATGGGCAGCCAGGTTTGGAAGAAGCGGTGATTGAAAGCGAAGTAAGCAGGTACAGGCAAGAGACCGGCGACGGCTCCGGCAAGGAGCGAGGGTTTGAGCAGACGGCGAAGTGAAGGGGTCGCGACGATGCCGGTGAGCAGCATACCGCCCAGGATCAAGGTGTCAATACGCGAAAGCACCATGGCCGAGAGCAGCAGGCCGAGCAGGCCGGTGTGAAGCGGGCTGCACGTAACCCAGTCCACACGGCGCAAGACGCAGAGGACGCCAAGAAGGATAGGGACCGTAAGGGTTACCTCCATTCCGTAAAAAAAGAGCGAGACGGAATAAAGCGTGACCAGGCTGGAGAGCGCGAAGACGAGGAGGGGTCGAACGCCCGTGGAGCGTAGAAGGGTGCGGGCAAGCAGAAAGGTAATCATGCCCGCAAGGACGTTGAAACATGCGATGAAGACAAGAACCTGGTGTCCGGTTGTAGTCACAAAGACGACACAAAGCAGCACAAGGAGCCAGAGCGGCTGGTAGCCGTTGGTCGGCACAAGTCCGTTGAAGGTGGAGCCGTGGCCATGGACGATGTTCTGGGCGACCTTAAGGTAATAGAGCAGATCGTCCTGCACGAAGATCATCCAGGAGTCTTTCGAGAAGAGCGGAAGCGCGCAGATGACGGTGATACTCAAGAACAGTAGCCACATGAAGACGTTCGCCAGGCGCTGCTCATCCCATCCCGGTCTGGGATGAGTCACTGAGGCTTGAATCTGACTTGGGGTGCCCACCTGTTCAGGATACGCGGACAATGACGGATTGCAGGTCTTTTTCTGTTCTATCGAATGTGGCAGTACCATGTTGGGTGCCGCGCTCTTCGATCTCGATCGGGGAGACGATGTTGAAGCGCTCGCGCAGGTATTGTTCAAGGATGAGCACAAGGGCTATCGCGGTGAAGGAACAGAGTTCTCCGTAGACGCGCGTCTCAACGATAACACCGGTGTAAAACATCGCGGCAAACCAGACGGGAAAGATAAACAGGTAATTGGCGAAGCGCGGCGGACGCAGATAGCGACGGAGCATGAAGACAATAGGAAGCATGTAGCCGCAGATGTTGAGCAAGGCCGGCCAGAGACGGGGTTTGAGACGGCCTATGTTGCTCCAAAGCCGGACGAAGTTCTCGGAGTTGTCGTTATGGACGAAGTGGCGGGCAAGCGCAATTTTAATGGCCAACCAGATGCAGAAGAGGAGCGTAGCGCGAAACCACGGAACGGCGCGAAGATTGAAACGCTTGCCGTGGACGGAGAGTGGCTCGGCCTGAGCAAGGCTGGCGGCGTCGAGGATGAAGATGCCTATCAGAAACAGGGTCGTCTCGCGATTGAGCGTCCCCAGGACGATGATCGCGGCCAAAAACCAGAAATAACGGCGGAAGATGACGTAGAGGCCGGCGGCGAAGAAGGCGACACTCAGCATGTCATACGGATAGGAGAAGTTGGCCTCGTTGTGGATGGAATAGCTCCAAATGATGGCATAGAGGAAGAGCGGATAGACGAGGAACTTGAGCGAGCGGTCTAAACTGACGCGGTTATAGAGCTTTTGAACGAAGATGCCGGCGATCAGGAGCGCGAAAAGGCTGATGAGGTAGAGCGGACCACGGTCGGCGGTAAAGTTGCCATCGGCGTGAATGAGGTGGCTTGCGACCCAGGGGGAGTGAAGCAGGGGACGGATGAGGAAGATTGGAAGCACCCTTTCCTGAAATGGGAGGCGTTCCTGGCCGTTCAGGTACAAACCCATGTTTAGGTAAAACGTCGTCGCCTTACTGTAGTAGCGTACAAACTGGAGCGTGGCGCAGAGGTATAGAACAACGATGGCTGGTTCCACGTAGCCGGTTAGGAGCCACCCACGGATTTTTTGCATGGTTGTGTGATGCTTGTAACGGATCATCGGTCACTGGCCGGGAGGGTCGAATCCTGAATTTTGCCTAAGGCTCGGGATGCACCGGAAGTTAACACTTGCTTGCTATAGTTGTCATCATTCCACGTTGTTAGAACGACCTAAAAGTTTGGCCATACCCTTAGCGAGGGTGGCCTCCTTCAGTTTTGTTTAGTCGATCGATGTTTGCGCTTGGCACCATGTACGTTCACGAGCTTGTAATTAGAGGAATAGGGTCATGCAGATTCTTAGCAGAGTACGAGGCGTGGCAAGCATGGCAGGCTCCGCGCTGTTTGTCGTCACGGTGCTTATCGCGGTACTTATCCTGGCGTCCGGCGTGCGTCTGCCGGCGCAGACGGACTTGAAGGTGGTTTACGGAACGAACGGTGTGCAGACGCTCTCCTATAAAGGCACGATGCTCGAGGACCTCGGCGCATACTCGTCGGATGCTTTCCACATTTGGCATATGAAGATGACGGACCTGAACGGCAATCTGGTCTCGAGCGGACAGTATGGGTGGGGAGAGAATAACCAGGGCCGGGTGTGGAACTCCGCTACCAGCGCCTGGACGTATAGCTTTGTGTGGGGATCGATCCGGGTCGGATTCCAGCAGAATGGCAACAATCTCGACATGAACGTGACCGAGACCAACAACGGCAACTCCGGAGTAATCCTGGACGGCGCGGTGATCTATCCGCTGGGGCTGCATCTGCCGCAGCTGCCGGTGGGGTTCAATGATCCGAGCTACGCGCAGCTGGCGTACAACACGACGGGGCCGAGCGTGACCGTGGCGGACTTCGGCTCGGGCGAAGTAGCGGCGGCGGTGCCGAATGCGAGCAAGCCGCTCTACAGTGGATATTTGCCGGCTGGCGGACCGGGGGTGGCGTACACTCCGCTCATCAGTGGAACGACGCCGGACGGACTGGCGACATTTCAGCCGCATAACGACCGGCCGGTGCTGCCGGGGCAGACGGACAGCTTTACGGTCTCGTTGCGATTTGCGCCTTCGGGGACGGCGACGGCTTCGCTGGCGGCCGATGCCTACGCCAGCTGGGCGGCCGCATGGCCACCGCAGCTGAACTGGGCTGACCGTCGGATTATCGGTACGGCGTATCTGGCGAGTTCACCCTCGGGAAACCTCGTGCAGCCGGGCGGGTACCCGAACAATCCGCGGCGGTACTTCAACGATGCAAATGCGGCGGACTTTGATGTGAGGACGGCGGCGGGGCTTGCGGCGTTCCAGGCGAGAGTGATCCAGCAGGCGCGAAATGACGTAGCCAATGCACAGCGGTTGAACGCGCAGGGCGTGATTACGTGGGACATCGAGGGCGAGCAATATCCGCAGCAGACAAGCTATGTGTGTTCACCGGACCAGATCGCCCAGGTTGCGCCGGAGATGGAGAGCACGGTAGGAAACGCCGGTTCATCGTACAACGGCATGAAGCTGGACGATGCTTACTTCAAGATCATGCGCGACGCGGGACTGCGGGTGGGAGTATGCATCCGGCCGCAGCACTTTACCTTGAACGGCGATGGAACGGCGCAGCAGGTGACGCTGCCGGATTCGAGCGTGGAAGCGGAGATCGCGCGCAAGATGAAGTACGCGCATGACCGCTGGGGCGCGACGCTGTTTTACATCGATTCGACGGTGGAGAGCAATGGAGCGGTGCTCGACGCGGGCATCTTTCAGCAGGCCGCGGCGGCGCTACCGGATTCATTACTGATCCCGGAGGAGACGACGCCGAAGTTTTATGCGTATACGGCGGCGTTTCAGACGTTTATTTTCCACGGCGATCTTGGGACGGATCTGTCTGTATACAACTACTATCCGAAGGCCTTTTCGGCCAATCTCATCAACGATGTCGACCCAGCGGTGCTGGCGGCTCATCAGGCGCAGCTGACGGCTTCGGTGAAGCGCGGCGATGTGTTGATGGTCCACGCGGATTACTGGCAGGCAAATAACCCAACTGTTGTGCAGATTTACAGCGACGCGGGCGTGGGCACGGCTCCGACGCCTGTTCCCACGCCAGCCCCAACTCCCACGCCGCCCCCCACCCCGACTCCCGCACCCGCGCCTGCTCCGGCCCCGGTTAACAGCGGAGTCACAATTATCTCGCCGCCGGCGGGCAGCACGATTTCGGGCACGATCCAGGTAAGTGGAACGATCAGCGCGCCGCTCGACGCAGCCGGATCGTTTTTGATGGTGGATGGCAACGAGATTGGCACGCGCCGGGTTACAGGCGCACCGTTTCTCTACTCGCTGGATACGACGACGCTCTCAAGTGGAGCCCATGCATTGCAGCTGTGGGCGCATGATGTGAACAATACGACCTTGCTTTCGTCCGTGGTTGCGGTGACGGTTGCGAATACGGGTGCTGTTCCGACCCCGACACCTTCGCCCACACCATCACCGACACCGGCTCCAACACCGACACCGACACCATCTCCGTCAGGATTGGCGGCCATCACTTCTCCGTCGGCAGGTAGTAAGCTATCGGGCGTTATTCAGGTGCTGGGGCAAATCAACTTGCAGCTGGATGCGGCTGGATCGTTCCTTATGGTGGACGGCACGGAGGTGGGAACACGGCGAGTGTCGGGGCCGCCTTATGTCTATGCGCTCGATACGGCGACGCTGGCGAATGGGCAGCATACATTGCAGCTGTGGGCTCATGATACCGGCAACAATACGACCGTATCCCCCGGTGTAGCGGTTTTCATCGCGAACTGACTTCAACAGTCCGCGCGGTCCTGTCTTTTGCTGAACGTAAACGGTAGCATCGATGTTTACGTTCGCGTTACGGAGGGCTGGGGGTGCGATGAGGGTTGGGTTCTTTGTGGGTG
>CAXTRY010000097.1:0-10498 GCA_964246805.1 uncultured Acidobacteriaceae bacterium | reverse complement strand
TCCCCCCTCACCGCCGCACTAACCCCTAAACCGAAGTTCCTCTGGGGAGCCGCCACCGCCGGACACCAGGTCGAAGGCAACCTCGTCAACGACGACTGCTGGCTGCTCGACATCCCCAACTCTATCTCTAAGGAGCCCTCCAGCGACGCCGGCGACCAGCACCACCTCTTCGGGAACGGCATCATCCTGCTCGCCTGCTTCAGCCTCAGCATCTACCGCGTGGTCGCGCATGAGCCTGTAATCTGCCCCTACATCCTTGGTGTTCTTAGACCAGACCTCCAGCCACCGCACCTCTCCGTGCTTCCCCACATCCAATACACTTGGAGCATCCGCACCATTCCGGGAGCCATACCGCCATGTCCAAACCGAACTCATGGGATCGCTTCGCCGATGGGGTCGCGCGTTGGGCCGGAATCGGCAACAATAGAGAAGAGGCACCTATGAGCACAGAGACCACCCAAAGCACGTTGCAACCGGATACCTTCGAACCCTCCACCCATGAGCACGACCCACACTACACCGCCCAGGAGGTCGCCGCCGTAGCAGCCGAGCCGACGGAGCTAGACCACCTCCGCGCTGAACGCGACCAGCTTACCGACCGCATAGCGCGCCTGCAGGCCGAGTTCGACAACGCCCGCAAACGCGAGGCCCGCGAGCGCGCCGACGCCCGCGACTACACCATCACCTCGACCGTCGAGCCCTTCCTCGGCGTCATGGACAACTTCCACCTGGCCCTGAAATCCACCGGCTCCGAAGCCCAGCTCCGCGGCGGCGTCGAGTTGATCCTCAAGCAGATGGAGGACGCCCTCAAGTCGCTCAACGTCCAGCCTGTCGAGGCCGTCGGTGCCCAGTTCGATCCCCGCGTCCACGAAGCGCTCGGCAACATTGAAACCGCCGAACACCCCGACCACCAGGTTCTCGAAGAGATTCGCCGCGGCTACAAAATCCGCGACAAACTCCTCCGCCCCGCCCTCGTCCGTATCGCCTCCAACCCCGGCCAGGTCTCCGACTAAACGTATTTGAGTTAAACTAGAACAAGTATGCCCACCGTGACTAAAACCGACTACTACGAGCTCCTCGAAGTCACCCGCTCCGTCTCCGACGCCGAGCTGAAGACCGCCTACCGCAAGCTCGCCATGCAGCACCACCCCGACCGCAACCCCAACAATCCCGCGGCCGAGGAAAAGTTTAAAGCCTGCTCGGAGGCATACCAGGTACTCTCCGACCCGGAAAAGCGGGCCGCCTACGACCGCTACGGCCACGCCGCGTTTGAGGGCCGAGGTCCCGCCGCCGGCAACCCCTTTACCGGTAACCCTCAAGACCTTGGCGACATCTTCGGCGAGATGTTCGGCGAGATGTTCAACATGGGCGGCCAGCGCAAGGCCTCCCGCGTCCAGCGCGGCCGCGACCTCCGCTACGACCTTACTCTCGCCTTTGAAGAAGCCGTCTTCGGCAAGGAGCAGGAGATCACCATCCGCCGCATGGAGGTTTGCGAAGACTGCCGCGGTACCGGCTCCGCCAACGGCAAGCCGCCCATTACCTGCACCCAATGCAACGGCCACGGCCAGGTCCGCTTCCAGCAGGGCTTCTTCTCCGTTGCCCGCACCTGCTCCGTCTGCAATGGTACGGGCACTCTCGTGGTGGACGCCTGCAAAACCTGCCGCGGCGAGACCCGCGTTCAGCGGGAGCACACCATTCTCGTTAAGGTCCCCGCCGGCGTTGAGCAGGACACCCGCATCCGCTACCAGGGCGAGGGCGAGACCGGCAAATTCGGCGGGCCCGCCGGCGACCTTTACGTCGTCCTCACCGTCAAAGCCCACAAGTTCTTCGAACGCGACGGCGACGACCTCCACTGCGTCCTCCCTATCTCTTTCCCCCAGGCCGCGCTCGGCACCGAGCTCGAACTCCAGACCCTCGACGGCACGGTCACGATCAAAGTCCCTGAAGGTACACAATCGGGCAAGGAGTTCCGCCTCCGCCATAAAGGCGTTCCCCACCTTAACGAGCACGGCAAGGGCGACCTCATCGTCGAGGTCCGCGTCGCCACGCCCGCCAAACTCACCAAATCCCAGCGCGACCTCCTCAAACAATTGGAGGAGACGATGTCCATCGAAAACACTCCGCACAGCCGAGGGCTCTTCTCCAAAGTCAAAGATATCTTCAGCTAACCCGTATCACCTTTACTGGTCAACGATGTCGAAGTTCAAGTAAGTGGGGTTCCCTTGGGAGATGGATACGTCGATCATCAACGTGATGCGGCTGTCTGCTCCCCTTGTTCCTGCTCTCCACGGCGGACAAACTCTTCAGGTCCCACCCGCTCCGCGCCCCGGCCCACCACCCATCGTCCATGCTTCAAATAAAGTATTGCCAGCCCGATAGGCACCTCCGGCTGGATCAGTAGCAGTGTCGCCAGATAGCGCTTCGTCTTCAGCCCCGCCTCCGCCCCACCCCGCACGGTATGACTGCGCCGCAAGGACCCGGGCCATTGCGGCACCTCCATGATCCGGAGGTGCGCCTCCGGGTGCGCCTCCGCATACGCCGTCAAGCAGCGCGCTACCTGCTTCGGCGTCATCAGCCCAAAGTCCGCTATCTTGTCTCCATGCGGCACGACGCCCGGAAAGTATAGATTCACCATCTCCGCGGCAAAGTTCGCGCAGTTCGTCGCTTTCAAATGGTAGAGATGGTGATTCCGCCGCCCATTCATCTCCGCGATAAACCGCTCATCCTGCTCCCTCGTCGAATCTACCCTGTATCCCCAGACTCGCCGATTGAACGCAATTCCGGCTGATTCCCACCACTCATCGGTCTCTTTATTCGCTTCCGTCCCATCGGGCACCATGGCCGGCATGTATCGTCGCCGGTATTGTTGCCGCAGCTCCCATACGAACTCCGGTGTCACATAGGGCGGAAGCTCCTCAGGGTGCTCCGTCGCATAGAGAAACTGTAAAATCGGCGACGCTACCCAGTCGATCTCGCCGATTCGGTGATATCGCGCAATGGCCACTCCTTGCAATTCACCCGGCCGGCACATCCGCAGCCTGAGAGGGCCATCCGCGCACACCCGGTCGAGATAGATCGCCGTATGACCTACCGGCATCATGGTTCCAAAATTCCCAAACGGCTCTCCTACCAGCACCGTCAGAGAAGCCTTTGCCCGCTGCGGGACGCACCATAACAGAAGGACACCGAACGTCCTGAGAAAGCTGCAAAAAGCCTCCACGCTCGACGCTTGCCGACCCACCTATTCCTCGCTCGCCACACAGCTGAACGTGGCGCGACAAGAAAGATGCTCCTAAGTCGAATCGCGCTGCCTATACCGAGCGCGCCAGCTGTTTTTCTAATTCCTCAACGCTCCTTGTCGGAGGCTGACAAGTATTTCCGCTGCACAAAATCGCAAAGCTTTCCTCCATTTTTTCCAGATGCGGCAATGTTTCAGCCAATGCCGGAGGCAGCGCCCCGGCCTGCGCCGCCAAATGCTTCGAAGTCAGCCGCACGACGCTTTTATTCACCGCGAACCGCCGCAGCGCCGTTGCCTCCAACGCCGCCGCCCGCGCATCGTCACCGATCACGCATACCTGCACCGGCAGCGTCACCATCCGCTGTAACGCCAGCCCATAGCTCGCCGCATAAAGCCCCAGGTGCTCCACGACTCCCGCAAAGTTCTCGAGCGTCTCCGTCGCGCACCCCGCGTACTCCGCCTTTCCGTTGAGTGAAAACAGCCGCAGCAGCAAGGACGCCGCCACGGGATTCCCCGCCGGCATCGGCGTATCTTGCAAAGGCTTACGCCGCGTCGATAATGCCCCCCAGCGCCGCTCCCCCGCCGCCGGTACTTCCGTATCGAAAAACGCTCCACCCGCCTTGTCATAGAACCGTTCGATCGCCGTATCCGCCAGTTCTACAGCCACGGTGTAGTACCGGAACTCTCCGGTCATCTCCCACGCGTCGAGCGCCGCGTTCCCCAGAGAAACATAGTCTTCCAACACCCCAGCCACGCGGGCCGTAGCTTTCGCGCCCTCCCCGTAAGCAACCACATGCGCCAGGCTCCCGGTCGCCGGTTCGCGTGCCTCCTCCAGGATCCTTTCAAGCGTCTTCAAACCAAATGCTCGCGCATCGTCGAGACCCAGCACCCGCCCCGCCTCCAGGTAAGCCGATACCATCATCGCGTTCCAGCCCGTGTACACCGTCTTGTCCACATAGGGCGTAGGCCGCTGTAGCCTCGCTGCATACAGCTTTGCCCGAGCCGAAGCCAGCAGCCCCTCCGCCTCGGCGGCCGGCATGGACACAGGCCGGTTCTTCGGAACGGCAATGACATCGAGCGGCAGATTCACATGAAGCACGTTCCGTGCCGGGTCGTGATGCATATCGCCCACTTCGCCGATGTCATAGTACGGCCCGGCAATCGCCAACTCCTCAGCCGTCAATACAGCCTCGGCCTCGGCCAGCGTCCACGTAAAGTAATCTCCATCGTCATCCAGCGAGAAGTCGGCATCCTGCGACGCGTAAAACCCGCCCCGCTCGCGGTCCGACAGCCACGCATCCACCCACCCGACGATCTCTTGCGCCACCCGCGCCATCTCCGGATCGCCACAGCTTTGATACGCATGGACATAGTTCTTCAGCAGCTCGCTATTGTCATACGACATCTTCTCGAAGTGCGGTACCACCCACCGCTCATCCACGGAATACCGGTGAAACCCTCCCGCGAGCTGGTCGTAGATGCCGCCCTTGGCCATCTTTTCAAGCGTCGCCATCGCCGCTCGCTTCGCCTCTTCCGCGACACCCTCAGCCCGCCCCGCCGCATCCAGCAGCAGATCGATTCCCCCCGAGTGCGGAAACTTGGGCTGTGATCCGAACCCTCCAAATCGTGGATCGAACTGCCGCAGCGCCGACGCGATCAACTTGGCCACCAGCTCCGGTCCCGGCTCCTCCGCCCGCTCTGAAAAGCTTTCATTATGCTCTATCGCCGCCATCACGCTACTCGCCGACTCGTCCACCTCCGCCCGCTTCTTCTGGAACGCCTCGGCCATCGTAAACAGCACCCGCCGCAGCCCTGGCCGCCCATGCCGGTCCTCCGGCGGAAAATACGTTCCGCCAAAGTATGGCAGCCCCTCCGGCGTCAAGAAAGCCGTCAATGGCCAGCCTCCCTGTCCGCTGATCGACGACACCGCCGCCTGATACCGCGAGTCCACGTCCGGTCGCTCGTCCCGGTCCACCTTTACCGGCACGAAAAACTTGTTGATGACCTCCGCCATCTCCGCGTTCTCATACGACTCGCGGTCCATCACATGGCACCAGTGGCACCATACCGCGCCGATATCCAGCAGGATCGGCTTATCCTCCGCGATCGCTTTCTGAAAGGCCGCCTCCCCCCACTCATTCCAGTCCACCGGTTGGTGCATGGCGGAACGCAGATAAGCAGAGGCGGCGGAAGCGAGAGCGTTGCGGTGTTCAGAACTCATAGCCTCCAGTTTACCGGCTCAAAGCTCTCGCACTCTCATTGGCCTTTGCAGCGAAGCTTAAGGCCCTACGGGTGCCGGTGTCCCCGAGATCGGCTTGGGCTTCTCCGGTGCCTTCGGTGCCGTCAAGCCCGGAATTACCGGCGTCTGGTCGATCACGCCCGTCGCCGCGCCCGTAATCTGAATGCCGTATTTTTCCAGGGTATTCGACAGGATTTGCAGCAGCGCCGCCCGATCGTTCGCGAACCGGGCCGTCGCTGAAATCAGCGTATCCTCCGCGATCGCGAGATTCCTTCCTTGCTGAAGGACATTGGCCGTTGTCGACGCCCCCAGCTTGTACTTCTTCTGCTCCGCGTCCAGACTCTGCGCCCCATATGTCCGGCCAGCCTCGGCCGCCTGCACCTGTGCCCGGTCGTTGGTCAATGCGTACTGTCCATTGATAACCTGAATGCGTATCTGGGTATACAGCTGCTGCAGCCGCATCTGCGACTGGCGATATTCCATTTGGGAGCGTGCCTGATCCGCCTGCGCCGTCCGGTTGCGTAACGGTATCGAGACGTTTACCCCAACGCCCTTGTCCGGCGAGTTGCTGTTGATGAGATTTTGTAAAATGCCGGGATAACTGGTGGATGGAAACGTATTCGGCGGATAAGGTTGTCCATTGCCGAAGTTGATTGAGCCGGGATTTTGAGCTCCACCCAGCGCGCTCGCGCCGTAAAACGCATACGCATCCACGATCGGTAGCAGGCCATTCTTCTCCGCCCGAATGGTGATCTCATTGTTCTTCATGTTCAGCACGGCCTGCTCGATCTGCGGATTGTCCGTGTACGCCTGCCGCACCAGATCGTCGACCTGCATATCTTCTTCCGGCAGCCGGTCCAGGCTCACCCGGTCCGTCGGGATGACCGGCGCGGCCGATAACTGCGGATCATTCAAATTGCGCGCGATCGCCTGCTTCATCACCAGCTGCTGATACTCGAGGTTCGTCTTCGACGCGATGAGTGCCTGCTTGTCCGTCGCCACGGAAGAATCCGAGTTCACCACGTCGAGCGGAGCCAGCGTGCCGATCTCCAGTTGCTTCCGGTTGTCCGCCGTCAGCTGGGTCGATTGGCCCAGCGCGCGCTCCTTCGCTTGCTCATCTTCATACGCGCTCACCAATCCCCAGTAGATGTTTTCCACCTGGTTGACGGTGTAGAGTACCTGCTGCCGGAACGCCGAATCCGTGATCCGGCGATTATTCTTCGCTTGCAGAATGAACCGCCCGTTGATCCAAGTCCCAAATCCTTGTAGAAGATGCTGTGTGGCCGTCGCGCGGAAGCTCGACGTAATATCCGGGCTGAAGTTCGTAAAAGGATTGTTCGTCGTCTGCCGGGCATTGTTGAACGTCACGCCGAGCTGCGTTCCCGTAAGAAAGCCCTGCTGATACCCGAAGTTATACGTTGCCGTGTTCGAGTTGATGTTCGATAAGCCGTTCGTAAAGATCGTGCTGGCCTGCGGTGTGGCCGCGGCCTCGTACTCCAACGACCCAGTTAGAAATGGGTCCAGTGTCTCCGGCGTCGGTCCGCCGCCGTTCGTGCTCAGCACCAGCCCGTTTGCGCCCGTACCCGCGCCACCCGACGATACAGCCGTGCCGCCCGGTCCGCCGCCGCCCGTAACCGTCGACCCTGAACCGCCCAGTGTCCCCGTCACCAGCCCGGTCGAAACGCCGCGCGGCGCGTTGAATCCCGCTTTGGTCCGCAGAATATCCGTGTCGGCGATGTCGAGGTTGATCCGCGCGATCGCAATATCGAAATTGTTCTCAAGCGCCAACGTGATCGCATCCGACAGGCTCAGATAAATCTTCCCGTCACGCAGCAAGGTACCCAGGCGCGGCGTGTTCTGCAGCCGTGGCAGATCGAAATCGTTCGGTTCATAACGCAGCAGCGGGTTCTTGAAAAAGTTACCTCGCCCCCGCGTGTAATCCTTGCCGGTATCGCGCAGGTACATCGGCTCCGTCAGCCGCGGCGCGGGAGCCTGCGGCAGTCCCGGCTGCCCCGTCGTGTCATTCACCACCGGCTTTACCGGCGCGGAAGCCGTTGGGCTCGTCTGCGTCTGTTGTGCATAGCCGGATTGGCCCGCCACGTTCATCAGCAATAAGGCGGTACACGCTGCTGCCTGCAAATCTCGTAGTCTCACGTTCTCTTCTCTCCAGCCCTGCGGTTATCAGCCAAAGCCCGGCCGAATACACGTTCTTTATTTCGGCGGTCGACCGCCCAATCGGCAATCCATCTTCTCTGGGTGTTCGTTCTAACTAGACGCTCCGGTCCGTCGTAAGACTCTGTATTTCTTATTGTTCACAACTGGATCGCACATCTCGAAAGCTCATACGCAGAACGATCCCGCTCTGTTCCCGATGTAGCATCGAAAAGACAGAAACCTTGCACGCGAAGTATACCAACCTCAACCTCAAGAACCCGCCATGCAGAACTGGAAGCTCACCCTTAGCTACGACGGCACCTCTTTCCACGGCTGGCAGGTTCAGCCCGGACTAGCCACCGTCCAGGGCACCCTCGCCGCCGCCCTTCACCGCATCACCGGCGAAACCGTCCTTCCGCAGGGTTCCGGCCGCACCGATACAGGAGTTCACGCCCTCGTGCAGGTCGCCTCTTTTACTCTCGCCGCCCCAATACCCGCCGCCAGCCTGCACCGCGCCCTCAACCGTGCCTTGCCGGCGAGCATCCGCATCCTTGCCGCGGAACCCGCGGCACCGGACTTCCACGCCCGCCACTCCGCCCGCCGGAAGACCTACGAGTACCGCATCCTCCCAGTCCCCGCACGATGCTCCCCCTTCCAAGCGCCTTTCGTCTGGGCTCATCCGCGCCCTCTCGATCTCGACCCGATGCAGCAGGCCGCCCCCCATATCCTCGGCACTCACGATTTCACCGCTTTCGCCGCCGCCGATCCCGACCGTTCAACCCGCAACGCCAACGATGGCGATCCCTCGCCCGGCAACATCCGCACTATCCTGCACTCCTGCTGGCAGATTCGCGACGCAATCCTTACCTATCGCGTCACCGGCACCGGCTTTCTTCACCACATGGTCCGCAATCTCGTAGGTACCTTCGCCGAGATCGGTGCAGGCCGCCTCACCGCCGATGCGATCCCGAGCATCCTTGCGGCTCGTAACCGCTCCGCCGCCGGACCCACCGCCCCAGCGCAAGGCCTCTTCCTCGTCGAGGTCCTCTACTGATGCCGCTAATCGAAGGAAGCGCGACCGTCCAGACCCGTATCGCCCGCCTCGCCACCCTTACCCCGGTCCACCGCGCCTTCCATTGGCTGCACCTCCACCAGCCGCAACTTCAACAATGGCAGATCGAAATGACCGCCATCCCCGCTCCGCCCTTTGCCGAGAGCGCCCGCGCCGCCTGGTTTCTCGACCGCTTCGCAGCCCTGGGCCTTACTGACCCCCACATCGACGCGGAAGGCAACGCTCTAGCCGAACTAGGCTCCTCCGGCACCGCGGGACCCGTCATCCTTCTCTCCGCCCACCTCGACACCGTCTTCCCCGCCGGAACGGTCTGCTCGCCCACCCAATCCGAATCCCGTCTCTCGGCCCCGGGCATCTGCGACAACGCCGCCGGACTCACCGGTCTCCTTGCCCTTGCCGCCGCCCTGCGCTTCGCGGAAATCGTTCCGCCCGTCACCCTCCTCTTCGCCGCCAACGTAGGCGAAGAAGGCGAAGGCGATCTCCGCGGCATGAAGCACCTCTTCCAGGCCGGCCCGTATGGAAATCGGATCGCCGCCGCCATTGCTCTCGAAGGCGCGGGCACCAATGCCGTCGTCACCCGCGCCCTCGGCAGCCGCCGCTTCCGCCTCACGGTCCGCGGACCGGGCGGTCACTCCTGGTCCGACGCCGGCGTTCCCAACCCAATCCTCACCCTCGCCCGCCTCCTCACCGACGCCGCCGCTCTTCCTTTACCGGAAGACCCGCGCACCACGCTTAACATAGGCCTCATCTCCGGCGGCACCTCCATCAACTCCATCCCGGAGTCAGCCTCCGCCCTCCTTGACCTCCGCTCCGTCGATGCCGCACAACTCGCCGCCACGGAGACCGCGCTTCGCCGGCTATGCCTTCCCTCGGATTGCATCACTTGCCAGACCATCGGCGACCGCCCAGCCGCCAATCTGCCCGATGACGACGCCCTCCTTCAGACGGTTCGTGCCGTCGACCGTCATCTCAACCTCCGCACCGAGCCGCGCCTCGGCTCCACCGACGCCAATCTTCCCCTCGCCCTGGGTATCCCGGCTATCGCCATGGGAGCCGGGGGCACCGGCGGCGGCATCCACACCCTCGCCGAGTGGTATGACCCCACCGGCCGCGAGATCGCCCTCCGGCGTATCCTCCTTACCCTGCTCGACACCGCCGCTCAGCATACCTTGGTACACTCGCCCCAATGAAAGCTCTCCTGCTCCTGCTCGCCGCGACCGCGTTTGCCCAGCCCGACACGCTTTACGTCCACGGCCGCATCCTCACCGGACAGCACCTCAACGACACGGCCACTACACCTGCGATCGTCTCCGCGATCGCCTTCACTCAAGGCAAGGTCACGGCCATCGGCACCGATGCTGAGATCCTCGCTCTCAAAGGTCCCACCACCCGGACCATCGATCTCCACGGCGCGTTCGCCATGCCCGGCTTCAACGATGCCCACACCCACATCGCCTCCGCCGGACAGCAGCGCCTGACCGTCAACCTCGCCGGAGCGCGCTCGCTCGCCGAGATGCAGGCCCGCATCAAGGCTGCCGCGATCTCCGCCAAACCCGGCGCATGGCTTCAGGGCGGCGGCTGGGACCACACCCTCTGGCCCACGAAGACCCTCCCCACCCGCGCCGACCTCGACGCCGTCTCCATGGGACACCCCGCCATGTTTTACCGCGTCGACGGCCACATCGTCGCCGCAGACACCGCCGCCCTCACCGCCGCCAATATCGATCCCGACACCACCGATCCCGACGGCGGCAAGATCGACCGCGACGCCGCCGGCCAGCTCACCGGCATCGTC
>CAXTRY010000096.1:0-10548 GCA_964246805.1 uncultured Acidobacteriaceae bacterium | reverse complement strand
ACAAGCACCTGTTCGCCGATGGCGCCTACTGGAAGCTGGCGGAGCGCTTCGGCGACGGCGTCGAAGCGGCGATGGAGGGTGGCGGCAGGGGTGAGGGCGTTGGCGATGAGGATGACGCCTTCGGGTTCGAGCGGAGTGGCGGGGAAGGCGGCGAGAAGCTCGGCGGCGAGCGGGGTTTCGAGCGGCGTGTAGCGGAGGCGGCCGGCGGTGTCGAGGCGCAGGAGGAGGCGGACGACGCGATTGCAGAGGCCGCAGACGCCGTCGTAGAGGACGATGGAGCGGCCGGCGATGGCGGTCTGGTCGGCGTCGGTCATGTGGTTTGAGTGTAGGCTTTCCAGCGTGTCTATACACCAAAACACAAAACACCAGAACGGCAGGCGTGGACTGCCGTCCTGGATGTCGCGACTTCCGGCTTCAGGCTTTGGTCATGCCGTTCAGCCTGACCAAGACATCCTCGGGCAGCTGGAGCGTGGCCGCTGAAAGGTTCTCGCGTAGGTGGCCGACCGAGGAGGTCCCTGGAATGAGGAGAATGTTGGGCGAGCGTTGCAGGAGCCAGGCCAACGCGACGGCCATCGGGGTGGTGTGGAGAGCGGCGGCCGCATCGTCGAGGAGGTGCGACTGGAGCGGAGAGAAGCCGCCAAGGGGAAAATAAGGGACGTAGGCGATGCCGTCGCGTGCGAGATCGTCGATCAGAGCGTCATCGGCGCGGTGGGCTACGTTGTACATGTTCTGAACACAGACGATTTCGCAAATCTTGCGGCCGTCGGCGATCTGCCGAGCGGTGACGTTGCTGAGGCCGATATGCCGGATGAGGCCCTGACGTTGCAGATCGGCGACGACGGTAAGGGGGGCTTCAAGCGAGCCTTCGACCGGCTTCATGGGGTCGAGCATGCTACGGAGATTCACGATGTCGAGCGTGTCCACGCCCAGATTGCGGAGGTTCTCATGGACCGCCTGGGTGAGCTCTTCGCGGGAGAAGGCAGGAATCCAGGAGCCATCTTCGCCGCGCCGGGCACTGATCTTGGTAACGATCGTGAGGTCCTTCGGATAAGGGCGCAAGGCTTCGTGGATGATCTGGTTGGTGATGTGCGGACCGTAGAAGTCGCTGGTATCGATGTGGTCGACACCGGCGGCGATGGCCTCGCGCAGGACGGCGAGCGCGGCGGCCTTGTCTTTGGGCGGGCCGAAGACGTGCGGGCCCGCGAGTTGCATCGCGCCATAGCCCATGCGCTTGACGGTGACGGAGGTTCCGGGAAAGGTAAAACTGCCACCAAGATGATTGTGTTCGTTCATGCCGATCTCTCCTATACTCGTAGGTGTTAGATGAAGGAAGCCTCAGGTTTGGACTTCGCATTTGAGCGAAGCGTTGGTGATGGAGGAGCAGCTGACGGTGATGGTCCGTGCCTACCTGGAGGCGTCCGTTGAGGATGCTTCCAGGGTGCCGCGAGGGACGCCTTTATAGAGCTGATGTACACGCGTTGATCGGCGGCACTCCGGGAGCAGGGCGGGACAGTATGCTTAGGGCATGTCTCGTGTTCTCGATCGCTCTCGTGCGTTGCAGCGTCGTGCTGAAGGATTTCTACCGGGGGGCGTGGACTCGCCGGTGCGGGCGTTTCGCGCGGTGGGGGGCGATCCGCCGTTCGTCACGCGGGCTGAAGGCGCGTATCTATGGGACGCGGACGGGAACCGGTATCTGGATTTCTTCGGCTCGTGGGGGCCGATGATTCTTGGCCATGCGTTTCCGCCGGTGGTGGAGGCTGTGCGCGAGGCGGCGGGGCAGGGGACGAGCTTCGGGGCGTCGACGGCGGCGGAGGCCGATCTGGCCGAGCTGGTGACGCGGTGCTTTCCGTCGGTGGAGCGTTTGCGCTTTGTCAGCTCGGGCACGGAGGCCTGCATGAGCGCGGTGCGGCTGGCGCGTGGATTTACAGGACGAAAGTTCGTCATCAAGTTCGAGGGGTGCTACCACGGGCATTCGGACGCGATGCTGGTGAAAGCGGGCAGCGGGGTGGCGACATTCGGGATTCCGGGGTCGGCGGGGGTGCCGGAGGAGACGGCCATGCACACGCTGGCGCTGCCCTATAACGATCTGGCGGCGGTAGAGGCGGCTTTTGCGGCGCATCCGGAGCGGGTGGCGTGCGTGATCGTGGAGCCGGTGGTGGGAAACGCCGGGACGATCGTGCCGGCTACCGGCTACTTACAAGGGCTGCGGGCGCTCTGTACCGCGCATGGCGCGCTGCTGATTCTGGATGAGGTGATGACGGGGTTTCGGCTGTCGCTGGGCGGGGCGCAGGAGATATATGGAGTGCGGCCGGACTTGACCACGCTGGGTAAGATCATCGGCGGAGGGCTGCCGTGCGGGGCATTCGGCGGCCGGGCGGAGGTGATGGAGTTTCTCGCGCCGCTGGGGCCGGTGTATCAGGCTGGGACGCTGAGCGGCAATCCGCTGGCCATGGCGGCGGGGATTGCCACGGTGGGCTATCTGCTGGAGCATCCTTCGGTTTATGAGGAGTTGGAGACGAAGACGGCGGCGATTGCGGAGGGCGTGCTGGGGATCGCGCGGGAGAGGGGCGTGGCGATGACGATGAACCGGGTGGGGTCGATGTTTACGTGGTTCTTTACGGAACGGGTCGTCGAGAACTTTGGGGATGCCGCGACGAGCGATACGGCGGCGTTCGCGCGGTTTCATCGCGGGATGCTGGACGCTGGGGTGTGGCTGCCCCCGAGCCAGTACGAGGCGGCGTTTGTGGGAATGCAGCACGGGGAGGCGGAGGTGGAGATGATGTTGGATGCGGCGAGGGGGGTGCTAGGGTAGCGGGTAAATCTTTAGCTGATCGATTGGAAAGTCTTTGAGGTTATCGCTTACAAGGGTGAGGTCGTACTCAAGGGCTGTGGCCGCCACGATCATGTCAGCCAAGGCAAGTGTTAGGCCTTTTCTGGCGTACTCGTATTTGATTGAACCAGCCCGTTGTGCGATCACGCGAGTGACGTCGTAGCACATCAGTTGCGAAATCAAGGCATGCGTTCTAAAAGTCTCAGCTGGCCTCATTCCTGCGTGAAGCTCGGCGATATTGACTGCGGACGTGGCAAGCACGCGACCGTTTTCGACCTGTTCCGCTAGGAAGTTCCTCCTGTCGCTGTTGATCTTTAAAGCATCGATCAGAATGTTGGTGTCGAGCAGGAGGATCACGGACTACTCTTCCGTATCCCACGCCGGAATGCCAGCGTCGCTCTCTTGGCGCAGTGCCCGAACCCAAGCCGCAGACCCGTTTGCCCATTCTGGATGATCTTCGTCGCGCCACACGGGGTCTTTGCTTTCAAGAAAGGCAAGAAGTTTGCGGCGACGCAGTTCGGCGCGTGTGGTTTCGACGATGAAGGCGCTGCGACCACGCGGGCCAACGGTGGCGTCGATTTCGGCTAGAAGGTCTTGCGGAAGAACGATGTGTGCTCGCTGCGATCCCATTAGCTATGTCCCACTACTATTGTGACATAGCCGTGGCTGCGGCTTGTTCCTTCGGCTCCATGAAGAGCTTACCGGCGGCGACGAGGATGACGAGCAGGACGGCGCACAAGGCGAAGACGCGGCGGACGCCAATGTATTGCGTCAGGAGGCCGGAGAGGACGAGCCCGGTGATCTGCGCGGCGAAGATGGTAGACATGACGGTTGAGCCGACGCGGCCCATCAGGGCTTGCGGGGTCTCTTGCTGGATCATGGTCTGTGCGGGGATGATGATGCCCGCCACGGCAAACCCGATGACCAGGTTGGCGAGGATGGTGGTCGCGAGCAGCGGAAACGCGGTGAGCAGGCAGAGGCCGAGCGCGATGCCGCCCAGGCCGGAGTAGACGAGGGTCGTGTTCTTCGCGTGCTTGGCGGCGCGGTTCAGTATGTTGACGCCGGCTATCATGCCGAGGCCGATCATGGCGCTCGACACGCCGAAGAAGCGGGTGGAGGCATGGACGTTGTCGCGCACATAGACGGCGATCAACGGGCCGAAGCAGCCCACGACGAACATCCCGGAGGCGAGCGCGAGGATGGTGAAGAGCAGCGCGGCGTGGTGGACAATGAAGCCGATGCCCTGCTTCATGTCGGTCCAGACACGCTGAAGGCCGGTGTATTCGGACGCGGCGACGGAGGGTGCATCCGGTCGGGCAAGGGCGGTCGAGGCGATGAGCGCGGCGGAGGCGACGAAGCTCGCGGCGTCGAGCAGGTAGCAGCTGAATGGGCCGACGGTGGCCACGAGGAAGGCCGCGGCGGCTGGGCCGACGATGCGCATTCCGAACATGACTTGTTGGATGAGCGCGTTGGCGGCGCGCAGGCCGTGCAGCGGCACGGCGGCGCGAATGGCGACTCCTTGCGCGGGACCGAAGAAGCTCGATACGACGCTGATGCCGGCGAGCACGGCGTAGAAATGCCACGGCTGCTTCGCGAGGAGCAGAGCAAGGACGAGCAGAGCGCGGAGGAGATCGCTGCCGACCATGGTGGGTTTCAGCGGCCAGCGGTCGACGAAGACTCCGGCGAGGATGCCGAGCACGGCGATGGGGAGCATGGCGGCGATTTGGACGCCGGTGATCTGCCGCGGGGTCCCTTGGAGGCGGAAGGTAAGGATGCTGATGACGGCGAAGAGGGCCACGAAGTCACCGAAAACGGAGACGATCTGCGCGTACCAGAGGCGGCGCATGACGGGGATGCGGAGGACGGCGGCCATGCCGAGCGGCTCGGGCGGAGCGATGACGGCGGTGGGGTAGCGTTCGTCATAGGAGATGGTTTATTGTATCGGGGTAGCGAATGGTGACGATGGTCACGTTACGTGGGCATGTCCGATTCCGAGAACGCGCTTAAGATTAGAGTTTTCTTATCTTTCCTGGCTTGGACTGGTTCTCTAAGTGATTGCTTATGCCGGTAGGAGGGCACCTCTCATGCACCTATATGCGAATTCAATGAATCTTCTGGAACGGCTTCAGCAACGGCTTCCCGTGGAACAGAATGATACGGTGCTACGCGCGTCGGCCGTGCGGCGGACGCTGGTTCGGAGCGCGTTCGAAATCCGTCGGCTGGGGGGCGACCGGTCCATGTCCGATCCGTCTCATGGTCATAGTGCCTGGGACGGCGATGTCCGGCGGCAGCCTCGACGAGAGCCGGCACAGGTGCACGCGGCGGACGAGGTAGAGCTGGACGACCGTGTATCGTTCTGGGCCTAGCGAGTCTTCGTCAGCGGCAACGGTGATCTCGCGATCGCTGCGCTCGGAGACGAGTGGCTCGGCCATGTAAGAGATGGGCGAGGCGGGTTGCCGGGCGTGAAGGAGAGGCACCGCGATATACAGCGTGGCGAACTTGGGAAGCATCTCTCTGGGGATACAGGAAAGTGCGGGCGCTCCATGAAACGAGCGGAGCTAGTGCACGGAAGCGGAAAGCCGTTCGATCATCATGCGAATGTCTTGGGGATGCAGCGGGGCGTGGTCTTCCGGTGTGCGAAGGGAGCCATGGAAATGGGTTGCGCCGGTGGTGGTGGCGATCCGGGCGGCGTTATCGAGGCGGAGGCCGCCGCCGATGGCGATCTCGATGCGTCCGGCGGCTTGGTGGATGAGGTGGTGGAGGGCGGTTGCGCCAGCCTCGACATCGGGTTGGCCGCCGGAGGTGAGAATGCGCCGGCAGCCTGTGGCTAGGATGTCTTCAAGGGCTTGGTTGAGGCTGGGCACTTCATCGAATGCCCGGTGGAAGGTGACTTCGAGCGGGCCGGCGAGGGCTACGAGCTCGCGGGTACGTGGAATGTCGATGGTGAACCGCGGGGTGAGAAGGCCGAGGACCACGCCGGCGGCACCCAACTCGCGGATATGGCGGAGGTCGTCGCGCATAACGGCGAGTTCGGCTTCGGTGTAGAGGAAGTTGCCGCCGCGCGGACGAAGCAGGACGTGGACGGGGAGGTTGGAGCGGTGGACGGCTTCGCGGATAAGGCCGTGGCTGGGGGTGACGCCGCCTTCGGAGAGGGCCGAGCAGAGCTCGATGCGGTGCGCTCCGCCGGGGGCCGCGGCGAGGCAGGCGTCGATGGTTTCGGCGCAGAGTTCAAAGACGACTTGTCGCATCGCGCTTGTTTCCCCCTCCTCGTGATTCCACCGGATTCCTATAGACCCACGTTTCCAGAAGCGAAGATGGATCGCCCGGCAAACACAGATTTCCTTCGGGAATTACAGACAGAAGTATTCCGCCTAGAACCGGTATTTGGCGGAGAACTGGAGATGGCGCTCGACGGAGCGGATGTTGTTCTGGCTGACGATCTGGCCGAAGGTGGTGTCGGCCACGCCGGTGTCGGGGTTGCCGTAGCTGGTGTGATTGAGGGCGTTGAAGGCGTCGAAGCCAAAGCGGAAGCTCTGTTCGCGGAAGGTGTGGAACTCCTTGAAGGCGGAGAAATCGATGTTGAGGTAACCGGGGCCGCGGACCGAGCCGTTGCGGGAGGTGCCGAAGGCGTTGCTGGCCGGGACACCGAAGGCGCAGAGGCCGTTATCGACGCCGGGCGTGATGCAGGGCGTTGCGGAAGGATCAGTTCCGAACCACTGCGCGGCGGTACGGTTGACGATCCTGAGGGCGCGATACTGGTTGGCGCGGGTATTGCCGTAGCTGTTGGCGTTGCTGTTGCCGCCGGTAACGGTCTCGGGGAAGCCGGAATAGGAGACGGCGGCGAGGGCGATCTTCCAGCCGCCGATGACTTCGTCGACAAGGTGATTGACGTCGCGAAGGTAGTCCTGGCCGCGTCCGACAGGCAGGGCATAGACGGCGGTGGCGGAGACGTTGTGCTTCACGTCGTAGCCGGCCGGACCGTAATCGGCGGCGGAGTCGTAGTAGTTCTGGAAGGCACCGGAGTAGCCGCTGACATTGAGCGAGTAGTTGCCGAGGCTGTTGGTGAGCGCTTTGCCGTAGGTGTAGTTGAGGGTGTACTCCAGGCCGTGAGCAAGGCGCTGGCGGAGGGTGGCTTCGAGCGCGTTGAAGTTCATGGTGGCGCGTGACTCGGTGATGAGCAGGGTGTTGGTTCCGAAGTTGGGATTGTTGTAAAACGGAGCGGTGGTCTGGTCGCCGTTGACGCGGAACTGGTTGACGTTGCCGTAGTCTTCGATGTGCTGGCCAGTTTCGCCGAGATAGCCTACCTGGAGCGAGGTGGACCTGGTGATGGCGTACTCAGTGGTGAGATTGAACTCCTGGATGTAGGCGGGCTGGATGTTCTGCGGATAGACGGAGTAGGAGCCGGATTGGCTGAGGTTCGCGGGATCGGTATAGTTGAAGCCGTCCTCGACACGGCGGGGCGTGCCGCCGGCGGGCTGCGTGGCGGAGGGGGTCGGAGTGGGGCTCAGGGTGGTGATCTGGACGGCCTGGATGAAAGGAGGCAAGGCGGTCAGGCGCTGGTTGGAGGAGTTGCCTTCGTAGAAGCTGGTCGCGCCGTAGCCGCCGCGGAGGACCAGGCGGTCGGAGGCTTGATAGGAGAATCCGAGGCGGGGCATGACTTGACGATAATTAGGCTGATAGCAGCCGCGATTGCTACAGACGCCCGAACCGGCGGGCGCACCGGCGGGGACGCTGCCCGCATAGATGACCTGGCCGGTGGTGAGATCGACGTTGCCGGTCTTGTTGTTGGATTCGATCCAGGGCTGGTCGAACTCGTAACGGACACCTACGTTGAAGGTGAGATTGGGAAGGACTTTATAATCGTCCTGGATAAAGCCGGCGATGCGCCACTGGCGTTGGCCGACGTTGGCGCTGCCGAGAGTGACCTGGGCGGACGAGACGCGGTCGAGCAGGAAGTCGGCGGCGGGGTAACCTGGGCCGTTGGCGGCGGAGGGGTTTCCGCTGAACATTCCTGAGTAGGCGAACTGGCCGAGGAAGCCGTCGTTGTTGCTGGTGGGGTAATTGTTCTGATAGCGGAAGGCCTGGACGCCGGCGCTGATAAGGTGCTGTCCGCGCTGCCACGTGATGTTGTCGATATAGCTGTAGGTGTTATCGGTAAAGCCGAAGTTGTTGCCGGGGGTGCCGACGTTGGTGAAACTGCCGAAGCCCTGGTTGGCGAAGCCCACGTAAGACTGCGCGCCGAAGGGGATACCGACGATCTTATCGCCGAGCAGACCGAACTGGCCGGTGGGGTCGCTAGGGATGCCGTAGTTCCAGACCGTGCGGGTAAAGCCGATGCGGCCGGCGTTGATAAGGTTCGGCGAGAAGGTATGGACCCAGGTCGCGCCGCCGAGTTTGGTGGGGAAAAGGTTCGCGCCGGGGAAGGTGATCGGGAGGAGCGCGGTGGTGCCATCGTAGGCGGTGGAGATGGCAAAGAAGGCGGTAATGCGATCCTTCCGGCTGAGGGCATACTCGATCTTGGCGTCGCCCTGATTGTTGGCCTTGAAGTTCCGGAAGTAGCCTTGGAGGTTAGCCGAAGCGATGCCGTCCGAAGGGATGGCGTTCGGTAGAGGGTAAAGGTCGGGATGGGCGATGAGGAACGCGGCTACGGGATTGCGGATGGGGACGTTAAGGTTTCCGACGAAGGGAGCAAAGTTATTCTCAGGGTCGTAGAGTTGGATAGGGTTGGGCTGTTGGAGAAGGACGGAGAAGTCGCCCTGGCGCATGGCGGCGGTAAGAACGCTGGCGGGGTTCTGGCTGAGGCCGCCTTTGTGATAGCGGGAGCCGAGATAGTCGACGAAGAAGAAGAGTTTGTCGCGCTTGATAGGGCCACCGAAAGAGCCGCCGAACTGAGACTGCGAGAAGGAGTTGATAGGCTGGATCGGTTGCTGATTCTTGTTCTGCCAGGAGTTGGCGTTGAAGTTGGCGTTCTGCTCATACCCGTAGGCCGAGCCATGGAAAGCATTGGTGCCGCTCTTAAGGACGCTGACGATGCCGCCGCCGTTGACGTTGCCGTAGTCGGCCGGGGAGTTGGCGGTAAGGACCTTCACCTCTTGGAGCGACTCGGGAGCCGGAGAGTAGGCGATGAGGTTGTTGAAGGTCTCATTCAGGTCGATGCCGTCGAGGGTATAGTTATTGGCCTGGGCGCGGTTGCCGTTGACGTTTGGGGTGTCGGTATAGAGGGTACTGCGCTCGATGCTCGTGGTGCCGGAGGTGCCGGAGGTGTTGACGGAGCCGGGAAGATAGAGGGTAAGGGCGGAGAAGTCCAAGCCGTTGAGGGGAAGATTCTCGATGGTGTTTGAGGTGAAGGTGCTGCCCAGGGTGGCATCGGTAGTGTCGAGGATGGCGGCGGCTCCGCTATCGACTTCGACTGAGGCCGCCGCGCCGACGGTCAGGTGCGTGTTCAGCGTGACGGTCTGATTGATTTCAAGGGCGAAGGGCGCGAAGGTCTGCGGAGCGAAGCCGGTGGCGTTGACGCTTACCTGATAACGTCCGATCGGCAGAAAGCGGATGCTGAAGACGCCCGAGCCATCCGTCTCACTTTGCGTTTTGACGCCGGTGGCGACGTTCTCCGCTGTAACCTGGGCATGAGCGACGAGCGCGCCGGAAGGGTCGGTGACTTCACCCGAGACGGAGCCGGTCACGGTCTGCGCTCTCGCTTCAGGAGCGTAGAGGACCGCGAACAGGAGAGCAATGGGAGCGATACGCGAGAGCCGGACAATCATGAATTCCTCAGAAGGTGACGTAGTAGTGCACGTTTACGCACAATTCGGTCAACTTTGTGCAGATACTTAGAGCTTGTAGGCAAGAGTAGGGTGAAGCAGATGGATTGTCAACGGTAAATCCGTGCTTCCGCAATCCATGAGGCGGGGTGTGCGTGGGATTGAAGAAGCGTGATCTACTTGGGGGAATCCAAAGGACGAGACGGATCATGGCTTTGAAAACAAACGACCGAACAAAGCAGATTTTGCACCTGCTACTCCAAAAGGGGACGAGTAGCGTGGAGGACCTGGCACCGCTGGTAGGTGCGTCAACGGCGAGTGTGCGGCGGGATCTGATCAAGCTGGCCAAGCGAGGGCTGGTGCATCGGACGCACGGCGGGGTGGAGTTGGCGGGCAAGATGACCTACGAGCCGTTCCGATTCGACGCCGCCTTCCCGTTGCGCGAGGAGCGGTTCGCGGACGAGAAGCGGCGGATCGCCGTGGCGGCGGCGGAGATGGTGGTCGAGGGGGATGTAATTGCACTCTCACCGGGGACGACCACTACCCAGCTGGCGCGGAGCCTGCGGCATCGCGAGGGTATCCATATCGTCACCAGCGCGGTGAACATCGGCATGGAGCTGTCGAGCCTACCCAGCCTGAAGGTGACGCTGACGGGTGGGGCAATCCGATGGCCGGGCGCATTTTCAATGGTGGGGGCGACGGCGTTCCACGCGTTGCAAAAGCTGCACTTCGATAAGGTGTTCATGGGCGCCTGTGGGGTGCACCCGGAGCATGGGCTGTCGGTAATCGAGTCGGACGAGGCGCTGATTCTGGGCGAGATGGCGCGGCGTGGGCGGCAAGTGATCGCGGTGGCGGATTCAAGCAAGCTGGGCATCACGGCGGCCAACGCGGTATGCGAGACGGCACAAATCCACGTGATCGTGACGGACGACGGGGTGGAGGCGGGTGTGGTGGAGG
>CAXTRY010000095.1:7659-10603 GCA_964246805.1 uncultured Acidobacteriaceae bacterium | reverse complement strand
GTGTCGCGGCGCGGCGCGGTGGGGGTGGATGTGGAGGATGTGCTCCTGCGCACGGAGGAGGAGATGCCGGAGTGGGTGCTGGCTCCCGGGGAGATGGCGGTATTGCGGGGATTGGCGGGTGCCGCTCGGCGAGAGGCGTTTTTGCGATTTTGGACGCTGAAGGAGGCGTTGGTGAAGGGGCTGGGGTGCGGGTTGTCGCTGCCGGTGGAAGAGGTGGAGTTTTCAGTGGGAGCGGCGATTGCGGTTTCGGGCAAGTGGGGCAGCGAGTGGAAGTTTGAGCAGGTTCGGGTTGCTGGCCGGTATGTGGTGGCGGTGGCGGTGTTCGGTTAGAGCTTGCGGTGTTTGGACCCCACTCTACGACGATGGAACTGTCGTGAGGATGGGGCACTTGTCTCTAAGCGTGTGATGCGGGGTCGGTCGGGAGGTCACTCGAAGCGAGGGCCATGCCGATGACGGTCCAGGTGAGAAAGCCGAAGACTCCGACAAAGATGGAGTTGAGCACGGTCTGAACGAGGCAAGCGACGAAGATGGCGCGGAGCGAGACGGCAAAGGGTTCGCGGGTGACCGGGGTGGTCCGGGTAAAGATGCGGACCATGCAGGCGACGATGCCGACAAGGTAGAGGAGCGAGCCGGGGAAGCCGAGGGCGTAGAGGGCTTCGAGGATGGTGGAGTCGTGGGGGCCGATGGTGGCATCGGCACCGGTGGTGGTGTGGTCGGTGTCGAGCGCGCCCATGCCTTCGCCCATGGGTTCGGTCAGCATCTTTTCGAAGGCAAGCATATGGCCGTCGATGCGCTCGTTAAAGCTGACGTCTTTCTTGGGATCGGTAAAGCTTTGGAGGCGGGAGGAGACGACCTCGTCGACGACGGGGAGCTGGGTGGCCGCCATGAGGAGGACGACGCAGAGGAGCGCACCCGAGGCGACGCGGAGGCGGGCACGGTTGGGCAGCAGCGTGGCAAGATAGCCGAAGCCGAAGAGAATGCCGATCCAGGAGGCGCGGCTGGTGGTGAAGATGAAGGCGAGGAAGGCGAGCGGCGCGGCGAGGACGCGGAGGCGGCCCTTGAGGGCGAGCAGCATCAGGAGACCGGCCATCATGTAGGCGGCGAAGACGGCGGGGGCGTTGAGAGTGGAGAAGACGCGGAGCTGGAAGGGCTCGGGCACGCCGAAGGGATGGGAGTTGAGGTCGACCATCCATTGGCGGTCCCATGCGGGCAGAAAAAAGAATTGGTAGCAGCCGTAGGCTCCGCCAACGAGAGTGCCGTAGAGCAGGGAGGGCTCCATGACGCACTGGTACTCGCGGAAGCGGTGCCGCTCGGCATAGAGGAAGAAGGCGAAGCAGAGGGGGGCGACCCAGTTGAGGACGGCCTGGAAGACGGCGAGAGCAGGGTAGCGGGTGAGGCCTACCACGGTACCGAAGGCGATGGCTCCGAGCGCGCAGGAGAAGGGAAGCGCGGCCGGCTGGGCAAGGTCGCGGATGCGGGTAAGCAGTAGCCAGCCGGAGACGCCGGTCGCGAGGAAGGCGGCGAGGAGCATGGGGTTGTTGGGGGTAAAGCCGATGCGGTACTCCACAAGGCGGCGGAGGAAGGGGCTGAGATACCAGAGGGCGAAGACGAAGCCGATGTAGGCGGTGCGAGAGCGGGTGAAGAGGAAGACGGCGACGAGGAAGGCGAGGGCGGGAAAACCGTAGAGCAGGGTTGAGGGGAGTGCTCCGGTGAGGAGGATGACGGTGGCCAGGAAGCAGCCGATGGCGGCGGTGCAATGCATCCGGACGGGAGCGTGGAGGGGGCGTGGACGGAAGCGGCCGATGCGGAGTTCGTCGAGAGTCGAGGAGGCGGGCGCGGGTTGGGACTGGGTGGCGATCATCGGGGGCGGACCGCCAGGTGGAGGATCTCGCGGAGGTCGGCGGCGCGGGGACGAATGTCGGGCGGGCTGTGTTTAAGGAAGAAGCGGAAGCCGGTGAAGAGGAGAAGAAAGCGCGCGATGGTCGAGCAGAGGAGGGCACCGGCCGCGCCGGAGACGCCGTAGCGCGGGATGAAGACGAGCATCAGGGGCAGGCTGAGCGAGAGGCCGGTGGCCTGGAGAATGGTGACGATGCCGGGCCGTCCCATGGCCATGAAGGCCTGAGCCATGACGAAGACGCCGCCCTGGAGGACGACTTCCAGCACCAGGATGCGGAGCGCGGGGACGGCGGAGAGATACTGCGGGCCATACATCAGACGGAGCAGGAAGGGACCGAGGAGGCAAACGGCGGTTCCGGCGCAAGCGGTGATGATGGTGGTGACGCGGAGAGCACCGCCGACCATGGCGACGACCTCTTCGGGCTTGCGTCCGGCGGCGCGGGGGAAGAGGACCATGACGACGGCGCTCTGGAAGAGGAGCAGCGCGCGGGAGAGGCTGAGCACGACGACGTAGGAGCCCATGGCTTGCGGGCTGAGCAGGCCGACGACGAGGACCTGGTCGATGTTGAGGGCGAGCGCGCCGAGGAGGTCGATGCCGCAGGAGCGCATCCCGTAGCCGAGGAGGAGCTTGCAGGTGGGTAGGTGCCAGTGGAGGCGGTGGGCGGGATTGCCGTGTGTACGGCGTTGCCAGAGGAAGGCGAGGATGGTCAGCGAGGTGGGAAAGATGGCGATAGTGTAGGCGAGGCCGGCGGTGACGGGATTGAGGTGGTGGATGGCGAAGAAGAAGAGCAGGCCCGCGAGCGTCGAGACGGGGATAAGCATCTGGACGATGTTTGAAAGGGAGAAGAGTTCGAGAGCTTCGAGGGCGGCCTGTCCGGCGATCTGAAGCGACCAGAAGGGAAGGGTGAGGAGGAATATTTGCGCCCAGCGGATGGTGGCGGGCGAGTACTGATGGAGCCAATGGGGAAGGAGAAGAACGCCGGTGAGGGTGGCGAGCGAGCCGAAGAGCGTGACGAGCAGAAGGCCGTTGACGACAAGGGTGGCGCGG
>CAXTRY010000095.1:0-7559 GCA_964246805.1 uncultured Acidobacteriaceae bacterium | reverse complement strand
CGGCGAGTATGGCGCGGCCGGCGGTGCGTTCCCGCAGAGACTGCCGCATGTAGTAGATGAGGGCGCTGGGGGTGCCGACGGTGGTCGCGGTGGCGAGGAAGACGGGCCACAGGAGCATGGCGGCGAGCTCTCCGCGGCCCGCCGGGTGGAGGGTGCGGGCGGTGAGGATCCCGGTGGAGACGTTGAGGATGAGGATGCCGATGCGGTTGAGCATCGAGTGGGCTACGGCACGGCTGGCGGCGCGGGCCGCGGCCGGCTCGGAGATTGTTCCGGCAGCCTCTCGGGCGGGGTTCGGATGGATGGCGGAGGCGGTGCTCACTCAGCGATCCATTCCTGGCGGCGGTTGAGCGCGGGCGCGGGTTGGGTGAGTGCGTGAAGGGCGAGGGCGTGCTCCACGAAGTGGAGGATGCGGGTCTGGAAGACGGCGGTGTCGTATTGGGCGGCGTGGGCGCGGATGGCTTCGGGGTCCCAGGCGCGGGCTTCAAGATTGTGGATGGCCGCCATGAGGGAGTCGGCGGTGGCTTCGGTAAAGAAGACGCCGTTGAGGCCGGGAATGACGGTCTCGGTGGCTCCGCCGCCCTGGAAGGCGACGACGGGGCGTCCGGCCGCGTTGACTTCGAGCGGGGTCATGCCGAAATCTTCTTCGCCGGGGAAGAGCAGCGCGCGGCAGCGTTGAGCGTGATCGGTGACGACGGCGTCGGGAGCGCGGCCGAGGAAGGTGACGGTGGGACCGGCCATGGCTTCGAGGCGGGCGCGGTCCGGGCCGTCGCCGATGACGACCAAGCGGCGATGGGAGCGGGTGCAGGCCTCGACGGCGAGATCGAAGCGCTTGTAGGGCACGAGGCGGGAGAGGACGAGGTAGAAGTCGTCAGACGGGGCGATGGGAGCATCCGGTGGTGGAGCGAAGCGGGCGGTGTCGATAGGGGGCGGGATGACCGCGGCCTGGACTCCGAAGGCTCGGTGGAGGCGGTCGGCGACGACCTGGGAGTTGGCGATGTAGAGGTCGGGACGGGTGGCGGCTTGAAGCTCCCAGGCCTTGAGCCAGCGGAGGGGTGCGGCGAGGATGGCGTTTTTCATGCCGCTGTTGCGCTCGCGGGAGAGATAGTCCTCGGTGCGCCAGACCCAGCGCATGGGGGTGTGGCAGTAGCAGATATGGAGCGCGCCGGTGCGGCGGCGAATGCCTTTGGCGTAGCCGAAGCAGGAGGAGAGGATGAGGTCGTAGCTGTCCAGGCCGGCGGATTCCACGGCGAAGGGATAGAGGAGAAAGTAGGCGCGAAAGAGTTTGGCGCGGGCGGGGAGCCATTGCATCCAGGTGTTCCGGATGCCCGCGTTCCGGAGGTAGGGCGAGAGGCGCTCTTCGGCGGAGAGGGTGGAGTGGAGCCGGGCCTCGGGAAAGGCTACGCGGAGGGTGCGGTGAAGCTCTTCGGCGACGCGCTCGGCCCCGCCGTTCTGGGCGAAGTTGTCGTGGAAGACGGCGGCGCGGAGGGGTGGGGTCGCTGCGGCTTCGGGTTGCGCGGCGGCCGTTTTCGGGAAGCGTATGCGAAAGAAATGGAGGATGCCCTCGGCGTAGCGCTCGCGGGAGAAGCGAGGAGCGACTTCGGCAAGGGCGGTGGCGGCTACCCGGCTCCGGGTGGCTGGGTCCGCAAGGATTTCGAGGAGGCGGGAAGCGAGAGCGTCGGAATCTTCGGAATCGGAGGAATTGACGGGATCGATCAGGAAGCCGGTTTCGCGGTCGGTGACGATCTCGGGGATGCCCCCTACGCGGGTGGCGAGGACGGGCGTGCCGGAGGCCATGGCTTCGATCAGGACGAGGCCGAAGGGTTCGACGAGCGCATTGAGGACGAGGAGGTCGGCGGCGCGCAGGACGGCCGGGATGTCCTTGCGAGGGCCGGTGAAATGGACGCGATCATTGAGGCCGAGGCTGGCGGCTTGCCGCCGGAGAGCGGCGAGGTGGAGGTCGTCGCGGTTGAAGAGGGGCGCGCCGACGATGGCGAGATGGGCCTTCGGGTTCTGCTCGGCGACGAGGCGAAAGGCGTCGAGGAGGCCCGAGAGTCCCTTGCGGGGATTGATCATGCCGACGGCGGTGAGGAGAAGATCGTCCGGGGCGAGGCCCAGCTCGGCACGGAAGGAAGAGGGGGCCACGGTGGACTTATGAGGGAAGCGGACGAGGTCCACGCCGTTGTAGAGGACCTGAAGGCGGCCGCCGAAATCGAGCTTGCCGGAGAAGGCTTTCGCGGTTGCTTTCGAGACGCCGATCAGGGATGTGCGGGGCGAGAGGTATGCGGTGAGGCGGATGAGGGTGCTGAGAGGGTGTGCCGGCAGGTCGTCATGGACGTGCCAGACGATGGGAGTTTTCATGCCCGCCGTGGCGAGGGTGGCGACCAGGCCGGCGCGGACGGTGTTGGCGTAAAGGAGATCGGGCGCGACGGTGCGGACAAGCCGGCGAAAGCCGCCGATGGTGCTCGCGAAGGAGCGGAGATAACCGAGCAGAACGCCGGGGTTTGAGGTGAAGCGAGCCTTGAGCGGAGCGACGGCGCGGACGGGGATACCCTGGGCCTCGAGGAGCGCGGCAAGGTCGTCGTCCGTGGGGCAGGCGGCGAAGAGCTCATAAGCTCCAGGCTCGGTTTGCAGGCCGGCGAGGGTGTCGAGCAGGACGCGCTCGGCCCCGCTGCACTTGCCGGTGTGATTGTAGAAGAGGACGCGGAGACGATCGGATGCGGGCGGCATTAGGACGCACCTCGGCCTTTGAGGACGGCGGGGACGGTCTTGAAGAGGATCTCGAAGTCGAGCGCCATGGACCAGTTGTCGATGTATTCGAGGTCGAGTTCGATCCAGCGATCGAAGTCGAGATTGCTGCGGCCGGAGGCCTGCCAGAGACAGGTAAGGCCGGGCTTGACGGAGAAGCGGCGCATGAGCCAGGCCTCGGAGAAGCGGCTGACATCGCGCAGGGGCATGGGGCGCGGGCCGACGAGGGACATGTCCCCCTTGAGGACGTTGAAGAGCTGTGGGAGCTCATCGATGGACATCTTGCGGATGAAGTTGCCGATGGGGGTGACACGGGGGTCGTTGGCGATCTTGAAGGCCGGGCCGGCGAGCTCGTTGAGGTGTTCAAGCTCTTTCTGGCGAGCTTCGGCGTCGATCACCATGGAGCGGAACTTGAGCATGTAGAACTTGCGCTTGCCGAACCCGTAGCGCTGCTGGCGGAAGATAATGGGGCCGGGGCTGGTGAGCTTGACGGCGAGGGCGGTGGCGAGGAGCAGAGGCGAGAGCAGGAGGATGCCGAAGAGCGCGCCGGTAAAGTCGACGAAGCGCTTTACAAAGAGGCGGCCGTCGAGGTGAACGGTTTCGAGGACCATGCGGCCGGATTTATTGCCGGTGGAGGGGCCAGTGGCCCGCCGCTTCTTGGTGACGGTGCCGCCGAAGTGGTGGGTGAAGTACTGGGACTGGACGCCGAGCTTCTCGCAGGTGGCGATGGTGTCGGCGATGGTCTGGTACTGCGACTTCATGGGCAGGGCGATGACGACCTCGTCGATGACCTGGTGCATGAGGATGTCTTCGAGCTGCTCGGTGGCTCCGATGACCTGCGCGGGTTCGACGAAGCCGGGTTGGGGGTCGGAGTCGAGATAGCCGACGAGGGTGTAGTCGAGGTCGCGGTTGGCGCGCATCTCGGTGTAGACATCGACGGCGCGGCTGCCGGTGCCGACGATGAGGAGGTTGCGCTTTTCGCGGAGGTGCGGCCGGATGGATTTGTCGAAGGTGAGGAGCAGGGTGCGCGAGGCAGCCGTGGCCAGGAGGCTGGCGGCGGCGTAGCAGAGCGTGATTCGGGAGGCGCTCGCACCCGGGCGGAAGGCGTGTTCAAAGAGGCCCACGAGCAGAGAGCAGCCGGCGATGGCGGTCATCCAGCGGAGAATGTACCCGCGAAGGCTGGCGATGCGCTGGAGTTCGTAGAGGCCGGTGCCGCGCAGGATGGCGCGCCAGATGGCAACACAGGCAATGGCGAGCAGGACGTTGCGGAGGGAGACGCGGAGCTGGAAGAACTCGGTGAAATCGAGCTCGCGCTGCTGGAGGAAGTGCCAGATGACGGTACCGGCGAAGGCGATTTCAAGGATGAGGAGATCGGACCACCGGCAGGCCCAGCCGGTGATGCCGCGAAGGGTGCGCGGCTCCCACGGCTTGGCTGCGCCGGGGATGTCGGAGAGCGTGGAGGCGGCGCGTTGCATGGAGGTCTCTTTCTCTTCGGAGGCAAGCGTGGGGAGGGTAGCCATCATTTGGCCACGTAGGTAAGCGGGTCGAGATAGAGGCCGAGGTTGGTGGCTTTGACGAAGCGGGCCACGTTTTCGAGCCTGTTGCGCGGGACGAGGACGATGTCGCCGGGTTCGAGGACGAGGTCGTGTTCGAGGTCGGGCGTCTTGCGAACCTTGTGGAGGTTGAGCTCGATGACGCGGCTCATATCCCCGTTGACACGGCGAAAGACGAGCACCTGCGATTGCTGGGCGGTCTCCTTGAAGCCGCCGGAGAGCATGACGGCCTGGAGGGCGGAGGTGCGTTCGCGGAACTCGATGCGGCCGGGTTTGTCGACCTCGCCCGAGACGGCGATGTAGGGGCGCTCGAACTCCTTAAGGACGAGATTGAGCTCGGGATGGTTGAGCTTGGGGCCGACCTTCGCAAGGATGAGATCGTGAATCTGGTCGACGGTGAGGCCGGAGATCTTGAGATCGCCGATGAGGGTGAGATTGACGAAACCGTCGGGCTGGATGGTGACGGTCTGGTTGAACTCCGGGGTGAAGCGGTACTCGAGCGAGAGGGCGTCGCCGTACTGGAGGGCGTAGCGCGGGTGGGTGTGCAGCTGGTCGGCGCTTAGGGGAGCCATGGCGGCGTGGACGCCGGGAGCCGCGGCGAGGACGATGAGCGGGATCAGGAGACGATGGAGTTTCATGCGAGCCTCGGGGTGTATGTAGCCTGGGCGTTGCTTAGAGCCGTTTATAGAGCCAGTCGGGAACGATAAAGGTGCGTTTGTTGAGGATGTGGCCGAGGAGCTTGCCGCGGGCGAACTCGATGGAGCGTTCGGCGTGACAGATCTGGTCTGTGCGGGTTTTGCAGGCCTCGACGACGAGGAGGATGCCGTCGACGAGCGGGGCGAGCGAGAAGATGTCGCGGCCTTCCTTGAGGGCGGGCGTGTCGATCAGGATGTAATCGAAGGCGGCGCGGAGCTCGGCCATGCAGTCGCGGCGATACTCCCAATCGCCTTCCCAGGAGCGGGGTTGGGCGTTGGGCGTGCGTGGGCCGGTGTCGCCGAGGAACTCGGAGATATTGGTGTCGATCTGCTGGCAGTGCAGGCGGATTTCGGCGGGCGCGCAGCCGGTCTCGCGCAGGCGGCGGGAATCGATCTGGAGGATGCGCATGCCGGTGTCCCGGCTGAGGCTGCTGACGAGCGCGGCGAGGGAGTGAGTGACGCCTTCGCCGGAGTTTGCCGAGGTGAGGGCGACGGCGATGCCGTGTTGCGAGGAGGCACGGAGCTGCTGGAAGACGGTGTAGAGCAGGCCGTCATAGGCGGAGGAGGCGGCGACGGCGGCCGCGTGGCCGTGAGCGGCTCTGGCTGAAGGCGTGTCTTCAGTGGGCGAGGCGAGCGTGACCTTGATCGTCATCAGGCAATTCCTTTCTGGGGCAGATGGAGCGAGCCGGGCTTGGTTTCGCCGGTGGATACGGTGGGTTCGGGCTGCGCGGTGCGGTGAACCGCCAACGGTGAAGGGACGAAGTTGGGGGCTTGCGGGCGACGCGCGGACGTTACAGCACCATGGCCGCTCCGCGGATCGCGCGGGGCGGGCGGAAGGAAGCCGGAGGGGAGCAGCGGCACGGTGGCGAGGACGGGAAAGACGCTGAGGGCTTCGAGCTCGAAGGGGGCGGCGATAGTGTCGCGCCCCATCTCGGCGAAGAAGATGGAGCAGGCGGCGAAGAAGAGCGCGGCGAAGGCTCCCATGCCGAGGGTAAGGCCGATCTTCGGGCTGGAGGGCGTGGGGGAGAAGGTGGGGCGCTCGGCGATAGCGACATTGACCAGCTGCTCCTGGTCCATGGCGTTCGACATCTGGGCCTCGGTGCGCTTCTGGGAGTAGAGCTGGTAGTTGCCCTGGAGTTCGGTAACGCGGGCGAGCAGGGTGTTGTACTCGACGGTCGCGCCTTCCGTGGTGGAGAGGGTGGCCTGGAGCGCGGTGAGCTGCTGGTTGAGGCTGGCGCGGCGGGCGCGGGCGGCGCTGAGATCGATCGTGTTCTGGGCGAGGGCGGAGCTGACCTGCTGCCAGGCGGGGTTGACGTCGGTCGCGTTCTCGGCGGCGTTGACGTCGCGCGCCTGACGGAGGGCCTCGGTGGTGTTGGCGATCTGCTGGTCGACTTCGAGCACGAGGCGGTCGGTCGCGGGGAACTTGGTGAGGAGCGCGGTGCGCTGGTTCCGATAGGTGGCCAGCATGGTGCCAAGCTGCTCCATGGCGAGGATGTTGGGGACGGTGCGCTGCTGGGTGACCTGGCGGGAGGGCAAGGTTTGCGCTTGTTCGGCACCGGTGCCGAGGCGGTGGCGTAGCTCGCCGACCTGGACGGCCGTGGTGCGGAGCTGGGTCTGGAGGTCGACGATCTGTTGTTCGAGGGCGGTCTCTTTGTCGGGGAGGGAGACGAGATCGTGGGCCTGCTGGAAGGCGGCGAGCCTGGCCTGCGCGTCGTCGAGGTCTGTCTTGTAGCGGGCCTGCTCGGTGGCGAAGAAGGAGGAGGCACCGCTGGAGCGTTCCAGCTCGTGCTGCTTGAGGAGAAAGGCGGCGAGGAGACGCTCGACGGTGGCGGTGGCCTGCCGTGGGCTGGTGGCCTCATAGGCGACGTGGATGACGTTGGACTTGCGCTGGAGCTCGACGTGGAGGTGCTTGTCGAGCTTGAGGACGGCCTTCTCGTGCGCCTTGACCTCCGAAGGGGACTTGGCGGCGTTCCACTCGGGGTCGACGACGCGGTCGGAGACGTCGCGGGAGCGGAGGACCTCGATCTCGGAGTTGATGCGCTCTTCGGTGACATCGGGCTGGGGCGAGGTGCCGTTGCTGCGCTCGGGGGTGATCTGGTACTCGGGCCGGGCGTTGCGGACTAGGATGGTCATCTCGGACTGGTACTGGCGCGGGGCGGCGAGGACGTAGAGGACGACAAGCGCCATGACCGCGGCGAAGGTGCCGAGCAGCCGGTGCCTATAGCGGAAGACCGACTCCACGACGGCCTTGGCGGTGTTGCTCTTGGGGGGCTGACTGGGAGATGCCGTTTCCATGCTGTGTCGCTCGTTTCGAGGCCGGTATCGGAAGCGTTCCGGTGTTCGGGAACAGAGTGGTCATCGGCTTGTGGGAAGGTAAGATTACGTGTCGGCGCACGGCGCGGAAAACCGATGGCGTGGCTGTAGGCTCAAGATTGCGAGGGCGCTGTCGAGAGGGCCTTCCAGTGTGGGGGCGTCCCGCCGGTTGCAGGCATCGAACGCGTCAGGAGAGTGGTTCCGTGAGGATAGGAAAGGGTTGGCGACTGCTGGGGGTGGGGCGGCTCGGGAT
>CAXTRY010000094.1:0-10902 GCA_964246805.1 uncultured Acidobacteriaceae bacterium | reverse complement strand
ATCGCCTCCGCCCCGGTGTCAATCCTTCCTCGAATGCCCTCGCCATCCTCCGCCTCATCGGCATCGAGCTCTCTTCCCCAACTGGAACGCCGTAACACTACGTCCACAATCCCCTGCTACCGTTCTCCCTGACTGCCCGCACTCCCGTGTGACAGCATCCTGCATCCTTTGGAGAGAACCTATGACCTTCCGCACGCCCGCTGCCCGGCGCACCCTGGCAATCGCCTCTTTCTGCGCCTTCGCCCCCGTGGTCCCGACCTTCGCCCAGTTCTTCACCCCCGGCAATCTCGTCGTCTCCCGCAGCGTCTACGACGGCAATCCCGCCAACGTCAAGATCGGCACCATCCTGCCTCCCGGCTGCGCCATGACCACCGGCGGCTGCGGCGCCTCCACCGGTGCGCCCTACAACGGCTCCTACCCCACCATTTTCAACAATGCCGCTTACGACGGCTCCTTCGGCATCACCACCCCCATCTACCTCGATGAGATCACCCCCGCCGGCGTCTACCAGCGCACCTTCGAGGTCCCCAACGACACCTCCTCCGGCGCGCCCAGGAACCGCCAGCTCGTCACCAGCTTTCCCTCCAAGTCGGAGCTCGGCCTCAATCTCTCCGCAGATGGTAAATACATCACCTTCATGGGCTATGTCTCCACCGTCGACGCGCTCGACATCTCCAACTCCAACACCCCGCTCGTCATCGATCCCACCAGCCCGGACGGCCAAACGCCCACCTACCGCGCCGTAGCCCGCATCGACAAGCACGCCAACTTTACCTTCACCGTCACCAACGCCTACAGCGGAAACAACGGCCGCTCCGCCATCTATATCGACGGCACCAATGGCCGCGACTACTTCCTGACCTCCGGCAACGCTGGGAACGGAGCCAACCCCCAGCCCTACGGCATCGTCGCGGGCGCGGGTGCGCAGCTGATCCCCTTCGCCTCGGGCAGCGAGCTCACCCAGAACCCCGGCCTGCCCACCCCTGTCGGCAGCTTCAACATCACCCAGCTCGGCGTTAAGGCCGACAAGATCGGCAAGGACGATAATTTCCGCGGTCTCAGCGTCTGGAACAATGTCGTCTATTACACCAAGGGCAGCGGCGGCAACGGCGTCAACACCGTCTACTTCATCGACACGGTTGGCGGAGCCTGCCCCAACGGAAGCGGCCTGCCTAAATCCGGCGCACAGCTTCCGTCCACCACCTTGCCCTACACCTCCGCTACCCTCGCCACGACTGGCCTGTCCAGCAATATGTGCATCCTCGCCGGCTTTCCCGCGACCACGGCCGCAACCAAGGGCTACACGCCCCTCTACCCCTTCGGCATGTTCTTCGCCGACGCCGACACCCTGTACGTAGCCGATGAAGGCGACGGCACAGCCAAAGATGCCACCTTCTACACACACGCCGCCGCCCAGACCACCGCCGGTCTCCAGAAGTGGGTATTCAACAAGACGACCCAGACCTGGGCACTCGCCTATACCCTCCAGAAGGGTCTCAACCTCGGCACTCCGTACACCGTCGCCGGCTATCCGACGGGCAGCAATGCGGCCACCAACCTTCCCTGGGCACCCGCCGCCGACGGCCTCCGCAATCTCACCGGCATCGTCTCGAACGGCGTGGCCACCGTCTACGCCATCACCTCCACCGTCTCCGGCGGCGGCGACCTCGGCGCGGACCCCAACCAGCTCGTCACCGTAACCGACACCCTCGCCAACACCGACCCCACCAAGGGCGGCACCTTCACCCTGCTCAAATCCGCCGGATACGCCGAAGTCCTTCGCGGCGTCAGCTTCACTCCCGGCACCAACGTCAACGCCTACTAACCCTCGCGCACCAAACCGATGGGCGGCCTCTATTCAGAGGGCCGCCCGTCTCACATTCAATGCTCAGCGGCCTGCCTTCGTAGCCGCACCCGCATTCAAAGCATCCAGCGCAGAAGCCTGCGCCCCCGCATTCCCCTCTGAAGGCGGCCCACTCCAGACCGTGCTGAACCGGTCGTCCGCCGTCCGCGCATTCTGCCAGAGCGATGCCGCATTCACATCCAAAAACCGCGCAAACGCCGGATCGCCGCTCACCGCCTGCAACTCCCCCAGGTTTCGATTGAAGATTCCCTTGAACGAAACCCCATCCTCTCCGCAATCCGGCTCGCAGGGATCATGCAGCACCCCCATCGGATCGGTCAGTCGCGCAATCGCCGCCGCCGCAATCTGCCGGGCCGTCGCAAGGTCGGCCTTCTTCTCACTCCTGCTCAGCGCCGCCAGTCCGCCCAGCACCACCCCCTGGTTATAGCTCCACGCCGTCTTCCCATTGTTCTTGCAAGCCGCGTCCAGCCCATCGTTCACCAGATGCTCCGCGTTGATCATCCCCGTCCGCTGAAACCAGGTCCACTCCCGATCCGCCCACGACAGATACTCCTTACGCTGCTTGCCCTTCGCATACTCCGCCAGCTCCGCCGCGACCGACAGAAACAGCTCGTTGGCGATGGCATTTTTATACTTCCGATCCTTGCTCCACCAGATGCCGCCGCCGCACGTCTCGTCCCATCCGCCCGTCATATCCGTGAAGATCGCCGAAGCCGTCTGTAGATACCGGTCCGCACCCGCGGCGTGAGGGTCGAGCGCATATACATCGATCCAGGCCAGTGCCCACCAGCCCTCATCGTCATAGAAGTTGTTCAAAAATCCCGCGTGTTTCTTCGGCGCGTTCACCAGCACCTCGGGAAAGATGGCCTTCGCCGCCGGATCGCCCGTAAGCCGCGCCTCATCCGCCAGCGCCGTCACCGCGTTCGCCGAGTTCCACCACCCCGTCGTGTGGAACAGCCCCGTATCCGCGTCATACAGCTTCAACAGCGCCGCCGCCGCGGCCCGGCTATGCCCCCCCTCGGGCGTCTCCATCGCGGACATCCGCTCTTGGCCGCCAGCTCGGATGACCGCAACCCAAACCACAATCCACGCAATATAGAAACGCCCCGAACGCACCATGCCTAAGCCTCCGTCGATTGAAGACACACCCACGCCAACACCTTACATCATGCGCGCGGGCGAGCCCTCGGGCGGGCTTCACCTCAGCCTCGCATAATCTCCATCCAGACGCCGGAAGGGCGGCCCGGAATGGAAGCCGCCCTCGCAACATGTTTCAACAACCCACTTAGATCTGCTGAACGACTAAGCTCCGCGGACCAGGCGGCGGCGCGCAAACCCGGCCGCGGCCGCGAGGCCCGATCCCAGAAGCACCAGCGAGCTTGGCTCCGGCGTTGCCGCGACCGTCGCGCCGTTCACCGTGAAGTTCAGATCGGCCGGCGATCCATTACCCTCCGCATACTCCAGCTTGAAGTTGTAAAGGCCCGCCGTCGCCTCCGTGTAGGTGCTATCGATCGCCACCGTGCCCAAGGGCGAGTTGATGACGTTGACGCCGTTCAGGAAAAGCACGGCACCGTCGTCATGCAGGATCGACAGCTTATCGCCGGCCTTCAGGTTCAGGCTGCCGGTAAGCACCAGCTCGATATTGTTCGCGGTGGTGGTCGGCGTGAAGTTGCCGGTCATGTTTGAAAAGGTCACGTTGTTCAAGTAAGAGCCGACTTGGTACGTAGCCGGTGGCGCCGCATAGTTGATGCCCTTGTTATTGACCGTAAAGGTCGCGGAACCGGTCGCCTGCGTCTCGTTCTTCGCGTCGGACGCATCGTTCCAGTCCGGAATCCCGGTGTAAACCGTGCCCGTGATCGACGAAGCGTGAGCAGTCGCGGCAAGCAGGGAGGAGGCGAGAATCAGGCAGGAGAAGGAGAGTTTCATAGGGTGAACCTTTCGTTTTTTCGAATATGTAAGCGGCCGATGACCAGAGCTTATGGCCGCGCTCCGGCTCCCGCATAGCATTAGTTGATATTGCAAAGCACTGAAGAACGCCAACACTGGATTACAGGTACCTTGGTGGCGGTTACCCCTTGCAGTAATGGCACAGCTCAGCGCAATCGCCGGCAGACCTCTCGGCAGGAACCGCGGCACGCATCCAACGAGTGTGGCTACTACCCCCTCCGCAGCGCCCGCAGCCGTTGCCAGCCACGGCTACTTCGCCGACCTCTACACCTTCGACTGGACCAAGTTCACCCTACGCACCCCGCTCATCTGTGCAATTCCCATCGCAATTTGCCTCGCCGGCGGCGTTCTCCTCAACCATCCCTCCGCCGGGCTCATCGCCGGAGGCGGAGCTTTCACCATCGGCTTCGGCATCAATCAGCGCATCGCCGACTCTCGCCTTTGGCCCATGATCGCCGCCACCCTCGCCATGTTCGTCTCCACCGTCGTGGGCATGATGGCCGGCCATCGCGGCCTCACTCTTCTCTTTGCCGCCGCCCTGTGGAGTTTCGCCTACGGCCTCCTCACCGGACGTGCCGCCGGGTTGGGCTGGGTCGGCCAGCAATCCGCCGTCGTCCTCCTCGTCACCTCCGCCTTCCCCGCCAACCTACACCACGCCCTTCTCCGCGCCCTCCTCATCCTCGTCGGCGGCGGCCTCCAGATTCTCGTCACCAGCCTCTTTCTCAAGCTCCTTCCCGAGCTCAGGCAAGACCTTCTCGCCCTCCCTTACGCCGGCGGCATTGGGATGAACCACCTCCTTCACCTCGACGACCCCGATCGCCGGCCCGATCGCCGCACGCTCTTACGCCAGCTCCGAGCCATTCCCCAGGCCCTACCCCGCCTCAACCGGGCCACCAGCTTCGGCTACGCCCTCCGCCTCTCCCTCACGGTAACCCTCGCCGCCGAAGTCTACCGCCGCCTCGGCATGCAATCAGGTTATTGGGTCCCCATGACCGCTCTCCTCGTCCAGAAACCCGCCTTCTTCGAAACCCTCACCCGCGCCCTGCTCCGCGTCGGCGGCACCCTCGCCGGAGCCGTCCTCGCCACCCGCTTCCTCGTCTACGTCCACCCCGGCCCGCTGGCCCTCGCTTTCTTCGCCACCGCCTTCGCCTTTCTCGCCTACACCACCAATACCGTCAACTACGGTCTCTTCTCCGTCTTCCTGACCTCCTACATCGTCTTTCTCCTCTCCCTCAACCAGATGCCCGGCACCGTCATCGCCCATCGCCGAGCCCTCTGCACCCTTGCCGGAGGCCTCATCGCTCTCGCCATCCACGTAGACGCCCTCCTGCGCCACCGCACCGCCTCCGCCACCAGCTAGAGCAACTCTGTAAATTAGAGCAGCTCTCCATCCAGATAGAGCCGGACGCGCCTCTGCTCCTCATTGGTCGTTCCGAACGAAATCTACGTTCCCCATCCCGCGTTTCAATCGAAGGCCAAACCGAAGTGGAGAGAAACTGTATTTCGCCTTTTGCCCTCACCGTTTCTCATCCCATAAACCCAGCCACTAAACTATTCCTCATGGCCCGCCAATCTCCCCTCACCGCCCTTCCAACCAAGCGAACTCCCTGGGCCTGGCTGATCGGCACCTTCTTCGGAGCAGGCCTCCTCCGCCCCGGCCCCGGCACCTATGGCTCCGCCGCCGCCGCCGTCCTTTGGCTGGCCGCCGCCCACATCTTCCATCCCGCGTCCTTTGCTCTCACCCTCGGCACCCTCGCCGCCGCTCTCGCCGCCACGCTGATCGGCATCCCCGCCGCCACCATTGTCGCCCGCGAGTCGAACCGCGAAGACCCCGGCCACGTTGTGATCGACGAAGTCGCCGGCCAACTGATCGCTCTCATCGCCTTTACCCCCACCTGGCAACACGCCGCCATCGCCTTCGTCCTCTTCCGCGCCTTCGACATCCTCAAGCCACCCCCCATCCGCCAATTCGAACGCCTCCCCCAGGGCACCGGCATCATGCTCGACGACGTAGCCGCCGGCCTCCTTGCCCTCGCCTGTGCCCACCTCATCGTTCGGTTCTTCTGAGAGGTCGCAATGTCCACCACCCGCCTCCTCTCCCTCGACGTCTTCCGCGGCCTCGTCATCGCCGCCATGATTCTCGTCACCGACCCCGGCACCTACAGCGCCCGCTACGCTCCCCTCTGTCACTCCGATTGGGCCGGACCCACCGCCACCGACATCATCTCGCCCGCCTTCCTCCTCATGATCGGCATGGCCATCCCGTTCTCCTACGCCTCAAGATTCCAGCGCGGCACCTCCCGCCGAAGGTTCCTCCTACACGCTTTGCGCCGCTCCGTTCTCCTCGTCCTTATAGGCCTCTTCCTTAACGCCTTCCCCGATTTCCATCTCCACACGCTCCGCATTCCCGGCATTCTCCAGCACATCGCCATCTGCTATCTCGTCGCCTCGCTGCTCTTCGTCGCGGCCGATAGCCTCTCCCCCCACGCGCCCGCCCGCGGCAGCCGGATACTTGCCATCGCCGCCGCCAGCCTGCTCGTCCTCTACGGCGCGCTGCTTAAATACGTCCCCGTGCCCGGCCTCGGCAGCGGCCGCTTCGACTCCTTCGGCAGCCTTCCCGCCTACACCGACCGCCAGGTCTTCGGCGTCCGCCACCTCTGGCCGTATGGCACCACCCCCGGCCATGGCGTCACCTTCGACCCCGATGGCCTGCTCTCCACCCTCTCCGGCATCGCCATCATGCTCCTAGGCATCCTTGCAACCGGCTATCTCCGAACCCGGCGATCACCCCTCCGCAAGGCCACGCGGCTCGCCGCCGCTTCCATCGCCCTCATCCTCACCGGCTACGCGCTCGGTCCCTGGATACCCCTCGTCAAAAAACTCTGGACACCCTCCTTCACCCTCCTTGGAGCCGGCTACGCCCTTCTCCTCTTCACCGCCCTTTACGCCCTCATCGACCTTCGCCGATATCATATCGGCACTACGCTCTTCCGCGTCTTCGGCACCAACGCCATCTTCGCCTTTGCCCTCTCGACGATCGTCACCATCCTCGGCGACCGCCTCCATCTGGCCTCCGCTACCGGCGCAACCCTCACCCTTCACAAGTGGGCTTACCGGCACCTCTTCCTCCCCTGGCTCTCCCCAATCAACGCCTCCCTCGCCTACGCCGTTGCCATCGTCCTGGTCAATCTCGCCCTCGTCTACCCCCTCTTCCGCAAACGCCTCTTCCTCCGGCTTTAGACCGTGCGGATCTCGCGGCAATCCAGCTACAATCGCCTCCATGCGATTCCGCTCAACCGCTCCCGCGCTGCTCATCGCCTGTCTCGCTCTCCTTTCCACCGGTGCTGCCGCCCAGACGCCGGCTCGGACGCCTTCCACTCCGGCCAGCCAGACCGCGGACGATCCGCTCGCGATCGGCAAGCAGGCCCTCAGCCGCGGCGACTATGCGGCCGCGCGGAGCTTCTTCGCCAAATACCTGCAAGACAATCCCGGTAGCACGGACGCGCTCTTCTTCGCGGGAAACGCCGCCCTCGGCCTCAAGCAATACGACGAAGCCGAGCGCCTCTTCAATGCCACCTTGACCAGGCAGCAGACTATGTGGGCGGCGCACAAAAACCTCGTCATCGTCTACGCCGCTCAAGGCAAGTGGCAGCAGTTCGACGCCGAACGCAGCCTCCTCAAAGACGCGCGCGATCAGGGCCGGCCCGGTATCGCCCCCAACGACGCGGATGTCATCGACCTCTTCACCGTGGGAACGGATCGCTACATCGTGCGCGCCTACGCCACCCTTACCGGACGCTTCAAATACCGGTACAACTTCACTCACTACGGACAGGATGGCAAACTCGTCTCCTGGATCGCCTGCGAGTCCGACGACATCGATCAGATCGCCTTCGCCAAGGAGCATCCCCAGCAAGCCGCCGCCGGTCAGCGCAGTTTCTCGCTCGACTCCTACACCATCGCCAAGCCCAGCCCCGATGGCAAAGCCGCAAGCTAGACCCACGGCACCCTCAAGTTCTACCCCGATGGCGAACCCGCCTACGAGACCGTGCGCGCCGATGTCCTCAAGGTGCTTCAGACCGAAGCCGCTCCCATCAGCTCCACCACCGTCAACCAGCCGACCCCCGTTCCTCCAACCCCCAAATAATCACTCGGGTAACTCCTCCTCAAGCGACCGTCCCTTGTCGTCTGAGGAGGGGCTGCTCTCCCTTCAAAGCCGTACACTATCTCCATGCCGTCCCTCTTCCATCCCGCCGCGAACCCTGCCGCCCCGCACATCGACCGCCTCCATCCCCAGGCCGCCATGCCCGGCGGAGAAGTCGAGCTCCAGGGCCGCAATCTCGGCCCGCAAGAAGATTACCTTCCACAAATCCTCCTCAACGAAACCCTCGCTCCTCTAGTCCTCAGCCGCCCCACCCGCGCCGTCTTCCGCGTCCCCGAAGGCACCATCTCCGGCGACCTCACCGTCTCCAGGATGATGGCCCCGGCAAACAGCCTCCGCAGCAACACAGTCACCCTCCACGTCGCCGTTCCCATGGCTGAAAACCTTCACCCGGTCGCCAACCCCGCCGTCGACGCCGACGGCAACGTCTACGCCACCCTCTCCGGCTCTCGCGGACAGCAGATGCCCGTCTCCGTCTTCCGCATCGCCCGCGACTTCCAGATTCGCCCCTTCGTCCGCGAAATCCTCAACCCCACGGGCCTCGCCTTCGACCCTGACGGCCACCTTTACGTCTCCTCCCGCGCCGAAGGCACCGTCTACCGCATCTCCCCCACCGGCGCGGTCGCCACCTACGCCGAGGGCATGGGCATCGCCACCGGCATCGCGTTCGATCGCGACGGCAATCTCTTCGTCGGCGACCGCTCCGGCACCATCTTCAAGATCGGCAAGCCCGACGCCCAGGGCCACGCCGGCGAAATCTTCGTCTACGCCACGCTCGAGCCCTCCTTCGTCGCCTACCACCTGGCGTTTTCCGATAGCGGTAATCTCTTCGTCACCGGGCCCACCACCAGCTCCCACCAGGCCATTCACAGCATCGACCGCGACGGCAACACCACCGTCTTCTACCAGGGCCTCGGCCGCGCCCAGGGCATCGCCTTTGACATTGACGGTAACCTCTTCGTCGCCGCCAGCCTTCACGGCCGGCGCGGCATCGTCCGCATCACCCCCGGGCGCGAAGCCACCCTCGCCGTCTCCGGCCCCAACCTCGTAGGCCTCGCCTTCCTTGAAGACGGCAACGCCGCTCTCGCCACCCGCGACGCCCTCTTCCATATCGCTCTCGACATCGAAGGCCGCAAACTCTTCTAGCTCCAAGTCAAATTAGGATTTGCCTCGAACCAAGTTGCAGGTCCATGGACTCAGGCGGCCATCTTCTCCACGGTCGTTGCAGGCTCTTCGGAAAGCTCCTCAAGACTCTTACCTTTCGTCTCCGGAAGCAGAAAGATGGTCACGATCAGGCCTAAAACGCTAACGATCACCGCCGCTCCTTCCGCGCTCGGCAAGCCATGCCAGCGCATAAAAAACGGAAAAGTGAATACGCCGATAAAGCCACCGATCTTGCCCAGCGCGGCGGCAATGCCGTGCGCCGTCGTCCGCACCTTCACCGGAAAAATCTCCGAAGGGTAAACGAAGGTCGTCGCGTTCGGTCCGAACTCGGTAAAAAAATAACTCAACCCGTAAATAATTAGAAAAGGGTAAATAAGCTTTTCGACATTGGGAATGACCGCAAGCAGACCGAATGCCGCCGCCATCATCCCGAAGCCGAGGCATTGAATCGTCTTTCTCCCTAACTTATCCATCGTCAGCGCCGCCACCGCATACCCCGGTGCCGCGAACACTACAAAGATGCCAAGCTGCGTCAGCGTTTTTTGTAGGATAGTGTGGTCGCCCCCAAGCGCCGAAAGCACCAGCGGACTTGAAACCGTGTTGCCATAATACGCAAAATCCATCAGAAACCATGCCGCGCTCGCCCCCACCAGACGCGAAAGCACCATCTTGTTATCGATCAGCCGATGATAACCATCCCAGAACGAAACTGAATGCGTCTTCTTATCGAAGTGCGCCGCCTTCTTCAGCTTGCCGGATTCATCCTCCTCCTGGCCCATCGCCTTCAAAAAGCGCGGCGACTCCTTGAGATGACGCCGCGCGCCGTACACCGCCAGCGCCGGGATCGCTCCGAACGAAACCAGAATCCGCCAGATTATGTCCTGCGACATATGCGTCGACAGCAATGCTGCGGCGAGCAGCGGCCCTACGATCAACCCCGCCGCCTGCATCGCAAACACCAGCGTCACCAGCATTCCCCGGTGCGCCTTTCCCGCATACTCGCTCATAATCGTAGCCGAGACGGGATAATCGCCGCCGATGCCTATGCCGAGAATGAATCGGAACCCAATCAACCACCAGATATTCGGCGAAAACGCGCAGGCGATTGCCCCCGCCGCCAGCACCAGCACCTCTACCCCGTAAATCCGCTTCCGGCCAAGCATGTCCGCGATCCGGCCAAACAGCAAGGCGCCGATCGCCGCCGCCAGCAACGCCGTCGATTCGACCAGTCCTTCCTCTAATTTGCCGACATGCCACAGCGGCTTCAGCAGCGCCATCACCACGCCAATCACGAAAAGATCGTAGGCATCGGTGAAAAATCCCATGCCCGAGATAAACATGATCTTCCAGTGCTCTTTGGATATCCCGGCGTTGTCCATCTCGGAAAAATCGTTCTGGTTGGCGTCTATCGGCGTGGCCATCGCACTCACCTCACCTACCTGGATGCAACCACGCGTCGCAAGAAAATGAATACTGAAATAAAAATTTGGAGCCTGCTTCCATGCCCTCTGCTACTCTTCCTCATGAGATCCTCTCCTCTCCTCCTCATTCCCGCGCTCCTCTGCGCCACATATCTCCCCGCCCAAACCGCCGCGTCCTCCCTCCAAACCCGCCTCGCCGCCCAGAATGCCCTCTTCGAAGAATCCTGGCAGACCACCCTCCGCCTCAACCCCACCCTCGCCACCGCCGTCGGCGACTACCGCTACAACGCCCCGCTCGGCGACGACTCCCTCGCCTCCCTCGCCCCGCGCCATGCCCTCGACCA
>CAXTRY010000093.1:0-11002 GCA_964246805.1 uncultured Acidobacteriaceae bacterium | reverse complement strand
GGCTTTAGCCCCCGAGGTGACCCGCGTCCGCGCCGCCTCGCCCGACGCTTACGACACGTCTCGCGTATTCTGCAAAAGCATGAACCAAATCCCCATCCCCGCGGTCTCGATCACCACCGCCCGCACCGGCGTTTCCAGCAAAGCCGACGCGCTGGGCATGCGGCCCATGCAGCAGCGCGCTTACTCCCGCCGCGGCGAGCAATACCTGCTCATCAAATCGCCGCCCGCCTCGGGCAAGTCGCGCGCGCTGATGTTCATCGCGCTCGACAAGCTGCACCACCAAGAGATCAAGCAGGCCGTCATCCTCGTGCCGGAGCGTTCCATCGGTGGCAGCTTCGCGGACGAGCCGCTCACCGCCTACGGCTTCTGGGCGGACTGGACGGTGAAGCCGCGGTGGAATCTCTGCAACGCTCCGGGCATCGACGACCCGCGCGTCGCAAAGTCCAAGGTGAAGGCGGTCGGCGAGTTCCTGGCCGGCAGCGACATGGTGCTGGTCTGCACCCACGCCACCTTTCGCTTCGCCGTGGACGAGCTGGGCGTCGAGGCCTTCGATGGCCGGCTGATTGCCGTCGACGAGTTTCACCACGTGAGCAGCAACCCGGACAACCGGCTGGGCAGCCAGCTGGGGCAGTTCATCGCGCGCGACAAGACGCACATCGTCGCCATGACGGGATCGTACTTTCGCGGCGACGCCGAGGCCGTGCTGGCGCCGCGGGACGAGAACCGTTTTGAGACCGTCACCTATACCTACTACGAGCAGCTGAACGGCTACGACTTCCTGAAGTCGCTCGACATCGGCTACTTCTTCTACACGGACCGGTATGTGGACGCGATCGAGAAGGTCCTTGATCCTTCGCTGAAGACGATCGTGCACATCCCGAATGTGAACTCGCGCGAGAGCCTGCAGGACAAGATCAGGGAAGTCAACGAGATCATGAACACGCTCGGCGAGTGGAAGGGCGTCGATCCGGCGACGGGCTTTCACATGATCGAGCTGGCCGCTGATCCGGCCGGTGGCAAGCCGGGCCGCGTCATCAAGGTGGCTGACCTGGTGGACGACAGCGACGCGCCCAGGCGGACACGCGTGCTGGCCGCGCTCAAAGACCCGACGCGGCGCAATCATCGCGATCACGTGGACATTATCATTGCGCTCGGCATGGCCAAGGAGGGCTTCGACTGGATTTGGTGCGAGCACGCCCTGACCATCGGCTATCGCAGCAGCCTGACGGAGGTGGTGCAGATCATCGGCCGCGCTACTCGCGACGCTCCCGGCAAGGAACGCGCTCGCTTTACCAACCTGATCGCCGAGCCGGACGCCTCCGAGAGCGCGGTGGTGGATGCCGTCAACGACACGCTGAAGGCGATCGCCGCGAGCCTGCTGATGGAACAGGTGCTGGCTCCGCGCTTCGAGTTCACCCCCAAGCATGCCGGTGCGCGAGAGGGATTTGTCTATGGACCGGAAGGCTACGTTGAAGGCGGAATCAACGTCGGCGTGCATGGCGAAAGCGGACAGGTTCACTTCGAGCTGAACGGCTTGGTCGTGCCCAGCAGCCCCGAGGCCAGCCGGATCTGCCGTGAGGACTTGAATGAGGTGATCACGGCCTTCGTGCAAGACAAGGTTGCCGTGGAGCGCGGGCTCTTCGACCGCGAGAACACCGTGCCGGAAGAGTTGACGCAGTTGCGCATGGGCAAGATCGTCCGCGAACGCTACCCCGACCTTGGCGAAGCGGACCAGGAAGCCATACGCCAACACGCCGTGGCTGCCTTGAACATTACGCAACAGGCCAAGCAGATCGCCGGCGGTGCAACCGGAATAGAAGCGAAGGCCAATCTGTCGCTCATCCAGGGTGTCCGCAAATTTGCGATGGATGTCCGCGACCTGGACATCGACTTGATCGACCGGATCAATCCGTTCGACGCGGCCTATGCGGTCTTGGCGAAGGCAATGGACGAGCGGACGCTCCGGCAGGTGCAGGCGAGCATTGCCGGCAAGCGCGTCAGCCTGTCTTACGAAGAAGCGCGCGACTTGTCGCAACGCGCATTGCAGTTCAAGCGGGAGCGCGGCCGGTTGCCGGACATCACTTCACCCGATGCCTGGGAGAAGCGCATGGCTGAAGGCGTCGCGGCACTGGCGCGCTTCGCTCAGCAGTCGGCTTCCGCCGCTGGACGGTCCGCATGAAGCCGAAGCTGGATCATGCGGAGCTATCCGATGACGATCTGCTGGCTGAACTCGGCGTGTCAGTGGCAGCGCCCGCAATCGCGGGTCGTACCGCGCGCGAAGATCGCATTCTCGCGGGATTTGAAGATATCCAGCGCTTCTTCGCGGAGCATGGACGAGTGCCGGCGCACGAAGAGGACGTCGATATCTTCGAGCGTATCTACGCCACGCGGCTCGACCGGCTACGCGGAATGTCAGAGGCGCGAGAATTGCTCGCGGCCATTGACAGGGATGGGCTTCTTGCGGAGCCGACGGCTCTAAATGATTCCACCCTCGAAGCGCTGGATGATGCAGCGTTGCTGGCGGAGTTAGACGCTGGTGTAACACCTACCGGAGACATCAGCGTTCTTCGACATGTCAGTTCGCGCGAAGAGCGGCGGGTTGCCGATGAGATCGCATATCGCACACCTGCCGCCGACTTCGAGCACTTCAAGCCTCTCTTCGAGCAGGTCGAGAGCGACCTCGCGGCAGGGAGACGAACGGCTCGGCCCTTTGGGAGGGACGCCAGCGTAGCGCTGGGTGACTTTTTCATCCTTGGTGGACAGGTTGTCTACGTGGCTGAGATGGGCGATGCAATCAAGGCACCTAATGGTGAAAGCGACGCGCGGCTCAGAGTCATCTACTCCAATGGAACGGAAAGCAATTTGCTCCGGAGATCACTACAACGTGCTCTATACAAAGACGAAGCGGGTCGTAGGCTGACCGATCCGAACGCCGGTCCGCTGTTCAGTGAAGAGTGGAACGAGGCTGACATCAACAGCGGCACGATTTACGTATTGCGCAGTCTTTCGACTCATCCCCTTGTTGTTGAACATCGCGAGTTGATTCACAAGATCGGCGTGACCGGGGGGAAGGTCGAGACTCGCATTGCCGATGCGGCACGCGACCCGACGTATTTGCTGGCAGACGTTGAAATTGCCGCAACCTACAAGCTAGCTGATCTAAACCGACGCAAGCTTGAGAAACTCTTTCATCGCATCTTCGCTCCGGCACAGCTCGATCTCACCATCCATGATCGTTTCGGTCACCCGGTTCAGCCGCGGGAATGGTTCCTCGTGCCCCTGCAAGTGATTGACGAAGCAGTGCGGCGCATCCGCGATGGCTCTATCGAAGGCATGGTTTATGACCCGACGAGCGCCCGCCTGGTCGAAAGCTGATGCGTCTCGCTTCGTGCGAAATGTCTTCGCTGTCGTGGGCTATCCCGCCTTTCGGATAACCGATTGCCGTGTGTGCCCGATTCGGTCTTTACGAAGTCGCCATGGCTCTCCGATACAGCACCTTGCGGCAGCACTTTTATGTACTACTTATCTTGGTGCCGGGAGGGGGGGTCGAACCCCCACGAGGTTGCCCTCGGCGGATTTTGAGTCCGCTGCGTCTGCCGATTCCGCCATCCCGGCACTCGCCCAACGTGCCCGCCCCGGACACGCACCCGCGCCGCCGGAGACTCCCTAGTATCGCACAGCGCTTTCTTCTCCATCAATCGCCGGCTCGCGATACCATAAGCCATCGCACTCAGTCTGTTCCAGAGGTCCCGCATGGCCAAGCTCCATCGCCGCCGCTTTATGCAGCTCTGCGCAACTGCATCCGTAGCCGCCGCCTTCCCCCGTTTCGTCTTGGCTGACGCATCGGCCCCCATCGAGATCACGCTCGCCGAAGCCGCCCGCCGCCTCCGCGCCCGCACCCTCACCTCCGTCGACCTCACCCAGGCCTTTCTCGACCGCATCGCCCTCTACAACCCCAAGCTCAACGCCTTCATTACCGTCATGCGCGACGACGCCCTCGCCCAGGCCGCCACCCTCGACCGCGAAGCCAAGGCCGGCCATTTTCGCGGTCCGCTTCACGGCGTCCCCATCGTCCTCAAGGACAACATCGACACCGCCGGCACCCGCACCACCGCCGCCAGCCTCGTCTTCGACGACCGCGTCCCCACCGAAGACGCCTTCGTCACCGAGCGGCTCAAGCAGGCCGGAGCCGTCCTCCTCGGCAAGGCCAACATGCATGAGTTCGCCATGGGCCACACGTCGTCGACCACCTACTTCGGCCCCGTCCGCAATCCCTGGGCACCCGACCACACCCCCGCCGGTTCCTCCGGTGGCTGCGCCGTCGCCGTCATCTCCGACATGTGCGTCGCCGCCGTCGGCACCGACACGGGCGGCTCCGTCCGCATGCCCGCCGCCTATTGCAGCATGGTCGGCCTCAAACCCACCTATGGTCTCGTCTCCATCCGCGGCATCGTCCCGCTCACCTATTCGCTCGACCACTGCGGCCCCATGACCAAGACCGTCGAAGACGCCGCCATCCTGCTCAACGTCATGGCCGGGTACGACAAGCTCGACGTCGCCAGCGTCGAGCACCCGCGCGAGGACTACACCCAATCCATGCGCCAGCCCGTCGCCAGGCTCCGCCTCGGCATCCCCCGCGCGCCCTTCTTCGACCGTCTCGACGCCGATACCGCCGCCGCCATGGACGCCGCCCTCGCCGTCCTCGCCAAGCTCACCGCCGGCACCAAGGACGTGACGCTGCCCTCCACTCACGGCTTCTCCGCCCTCTCGCTCAACGCCGAAACCCAGGCGTACCACCTCCAGCTGCTGCGCCGCAACCGCCAGGCCTACTCCATCGCCATCCGCCGCAACCTCGAAACAGGCCTCAAAGCCACTGACGATGTCACCGACGAGCCCTGCTCCGAGAAGGTCACCGACTACGTCCTCTCCAACTGGGACCTTATCAAGCTCCGCCGCGCCATCGACGACGCCTTCACCGATTTCGATCTCGTCGCGCTGCCCACCATGCGTCTCGTCGCCCCCACCATCAATGAGTCGCTGAGCCGCGAAGAAGACCCCAAGCCCCGCGAACCCGAGGTCGACAGCAACTGCACCCCGTTCGACATCTGGGGCATCCCCGCCATCTCCGTCCCGTGCGGCTTCTCAAGCGGCGGCCTTCCCATCGGTCTGATGATCGCCGGTCCGCGCTTCTCCGAAGGCCGCGTCCTCGCCCTCGCGCACGCTTACCAACAGGCCACCCAGTGGCACCTCCGCAAACCCGTCCTTTCCCCAACCATGGTCATCCCTCCCATAACCCGCAAATCCTGACCGAAACGCGGAGCCTGCCCCGTGACCCTCGGCGCGCGCAAGCGTTCCTCGCGCAACAAGCGGAGCAGGCCTCGACGTCATTTACCGGCTGAAAGCGGCCTCCGCGGCTAAAGCCCCATGCCGCCCGAGACCTCGATCCGCTGCGCGTTCACCCAGCGATTCTCGTCCGCCAGCAGCGAGGCGATCATCGGTCCGATATCGTCGGGCAGCCCAACGCGGCCGAGGGCCGTCATGCCGGCCACCAGCTTATTCACCTCCGGGTTGTCGCGAACCATTCCCCCGCTAAAGTCCGTCGCGATCGCACCGGGCGCGACCGTATTGACGGCGATGCCGCGGCCGCCGAATTCCTTCGCCAAATAGCGCGTCAGCACCTCGACCGCGCCCTTCATCGACCCATAAGCGGAGCTTCCCGGAAAGGTCATGCGGGTGAGGCCGGAAGAGATGTTTACGATGCGTCCCCCGTCATTGATCAGCGGCAGGAGCTTCTGCGTCAGAAAGAACACGCCTTTGAAGTGGACGTTGTAAAGGCTGTCCAGCTCTTCCTCGGTCACCTTCTCGAAGGGAGCGTGGTGCGAGGTGCCGGCGTTATTCACAAGATAATCGAAGCGCTCTGCCCCCATATCCTTCAGCGCCGTCCGCACGCTCTGCATGAACGGATCGAAAGCACTGACCTTGCCGGTGTCAAGCTGAAAGGCGATCGCCCGGACGCCCGCATCGCTCGCCGCCGCTACAACCTTGTCGGCCTCTGCACGATTGGAGTTGTAGGTAAAAATGGAAGACACGTCTCGTTCCGCGAGGCTGAGCACGGTATTGCGTCCAAGCCCGCGGCTTCCGCCGGTCACGATTGCAATCTTCTTCTTCATTGATACCGTCTTTTCTACTGCCATGGTTCCCTCCTTCGTTTCGTTCCTGCTCTTAACAATAGGACTGCCGCGCTCTAACGTGAATGCCGAAACTCGCCCACTTCTTGCCTATTACTGCTGAGGGGCCTACATTGAATGGAGTCGGTCCGACAGAAAAGAGCCACGTATGCTGGATGAACTGGTGCAAGCGGTCAAGCATTATACGGAGACGCGGGCGGGCGAAAGCCCCTTTCAAACGGCGATCCCGGGGCTTACGCTCCTTCGATCGGATCACGAGAAGCGTCCGAACCACCTCATCTTCAAGCCCGCTCTCTGCATCGTCGTGCAAGGCGCGAAATGGGCCATCTTCGGCGACCGGCGACTCGACTATCGGGCCGGACAAGCTCTTGTAGTCAGTGTGGAAATGCCGGCGTTCGGCCGGGTCGCCGAGGCAAGCCCGGACGAGCCCTACCTCGGCGTCATTATTGAGTTCGACCTTGCGGTCATGCGCCAGGTCATGGAAGAGTTGCACACGCCGCCCGAGCCGAGTCGCGAGGTGGGACGGGGAGTATTTGTGACGAATTTCGCCGGTCCTCTCGAGGCATGTGCGCTCCGTATGGTGCGTCTCCTCGACACACCGGAGGCCATTCCGGTGCTCTGTCCCGCGATCATGCGTGAGATTTGCTACTGGCTCTTGACGGGCCCGCACGGCGGCGACGTCGCGAAAATGACGCTGACGAATAGCCACGCGCAAAGAGTGATCGGCGCCATCCATCGCCTGCGCGATCGCTTTGCCGAGCCGGTCCGCGTCGAAGAATTGGCCTCGATGGCGCGGATGAGCCCCTCGGCCTTCCATCGTCAATTCAAGGCAATCACCTCCATGACGCCGCTCCAGTATCAGAAGCAACTCCGCCTGCTCGAAGCTCGACGCTTGATGGTCTCCGAAGCGATCAACGTGGAGACGGCCGCCTTTCAGGTCGGCTACGAGAGCCCCTCGCAATTCAGCCGCGAATATACGCGTATGTTTACGATGTCTCCTCGGCGCGATGTTGCCTTGCTGAAACGAACCGCCGCCTGATCTCCTAAAACGTCATCTTCGCGCTGAACTGCATCGACCGCGGATCGTTCGCTTGCGTCAGCTTGCCGAAGTTCGCCGTCCCGTAAGCGCCCGTCGACAATCCCAGCGGATTGAAAAAGTTCGCCTTGTTGAACACATTGAACGACTCCGCCCGCACCGACACCACATACCGCTCCGTCAACGCAAACCCGCGCTGTACCGCCAGATCGAGGTCCGAAAAGTCCGGGCCGACCACCGCGTTCCGTCCCTCGTTGCCGAACTGCGCAAACCCGTTCGTCGTAAACGCCGCCGTATTGAACCATTGCGCCACCGTCCGCGCCCCGCCATTGTTCGGGTTGGCGATCACGTTCGGCCGGTCGTTCCCATACACTGACCCCGAGTTGTTCGTCGTCGTCCCAATCGTGAACGGCCGGCCGGTGTCGAATTGGTAGATGCCCGATACCTGCCATCCGCCGGCGATGACCGCCCCTATCCCATGCGTCAGGTAGCTCTTGTTCTTGCCGAACGGCAGCTCCACCACCGGGCTCAGCGCAATGCGGCTCGACACGTTGAAATCCGACAGCCCGCGCTCCGCCTTCAGATTCGTCGAGTCCTGCGGCGTCCCCGCCGAAGCCTGGCTCGTGCTCGCATACCCCGCGGCATTGTCCATCGACTTGCCCCACGTATACGCCAGAATAAAGCTCGTCCCGCGGCTCATATTCTTCTGCGCCTTCACCGTCATCGCGTTGTAGCTCGAGTGCCCCTCGCTGATGTACTCCGTAATATTTCCCCACTGGTAGTAGATCGGATTGGGTCCGAAAGCCGTAGGATTCGAGATACCCGCCGACGTGCCCGCGATCGGCTTGGTCGAGCTTACCCCCGTCGGCGTCGTCGCTCCGTTCGCGTAGGTCGCCACCCGATTCACATACTGGTTCGCCGCGATCGGCCGCGGAATCTTCGCGCCTTCGTTTCCGATAAACCCGATCGTCAGAGCGATCGTCGGACTTAACTGCTGCTGGAAGTCCGCCCCATATTCATTCAGGTAAAGCGTCTTGAAATTCGGATCGATGCCCGTCGGCGCGACATTGCTATACGGATGCGCCTGCGATCGATCCGGTGTGCTCCCCACCACCACCGGAAACGGATTCGTGCTCAGCACCGACTGTGCGTTCGCCGTGCTGTTGAACCCCTGAATCAACCGGAAGGGCGCGTTGATCCCCATCGACAAAATTGCTCCATTGCCGATTGACGGTGAATTGTAAAAAATCCCATACGACGCATGGACCACCGTCCGGTCATTCCCAAACGGCTGGTACGAAAGCCCCACGCGCGGCGCGAAATTGTTGCCGTCGTTGTTATAAACCGTCTGCCCGCTGCCGCCCTGCCCCGCCACCTGGATCGTCCCATTCGGGTTCGCCGCCGTTGGAACCAGCCAGTTCGAAATAATGTTCCGCGTGTCGGTTACCGGCAGAAAGTCCTCATACCGCAGCCCGGCATTCAGCGTCAGGTGCGGCGTCACCTTCCAATCGTCCTGGGCATACGCGCCGATCGAGTTGTACCGCACATGAATATCCGGGGCCGTCGGGCTCCGCGTGGCGGTCGCCGCAAACCCCAGCGCCAAATCCGCCGCCGAGTTCCCCGTCGTCAGATTGTTCAGCGAGTTCTTAATCCCCGTAAACGAGAACACCCCCGTCGCATCCGCCACGTACAGATCCGAGTACCGCGCCTGCAACAGGTTTACGCCGAACTTGAAATTATGCGATCCCCGCGACCAGCTCACGTTGTCCACAAAGTTGAAGTGATCGTCCCACCGGTGCTGCGGCAGATTGTTGTACGGGTGCACCGAAGCATACCCCGTCACGCTCGTCGTCGGCGCGCCGCCCAGCAGATTCGCCGGTATGTGCGGATCGCTGAACGCGCCCGGCACCTTCGGGAACGCCGTATTCCCATCATCCTGCCCTATGCGCGGCTGCTCCAGCCGGTCGAACCCGAACCGCGCTTCGTTCAACCAATGCGCGTTGAAGATGTGCGTCCAGTTGATCCCCGCCAGCGTCGAAATCTGATTCTGCGTGCAGCCCGACCCCGGAATCAACGCCGAAGAGCACAGCGACAGCGACGGCTCAAACGATGGATCGTTGAAGTAGTTGTATTGCGCCAGGATAGAATCCCTATCCGAGAACCGGTGGTCCACCCGCGCCGAACCTTCATCCAGGTTTTCGATCCGCTTCTCGTTGAACGTGTACGGCAACACCGCCGCGTTCGCCGCGTACCCCGGATTCGGCGCCGGATACAGCCTCAGAATCGCCAGACCGATCGGATCGAACGATCCCACCGGAATCTGATTGTTCACATAGGGCGCCTTCGTCACCGGATTCACCAGCTGCTTCGTCACCGAGCTGAAGTCCCCATTCAAGAACGCCGGGTTCGGCACCGTCGTATTGCCCACCGCCGGTTGCGCCAGGCGCAGCCCCTCATAGCTCAAAAAGAAGAACGTCCGATCCTTGATAATTGGCCCACCGATCGTGCCCCCAAACTGATTCCGCCGGAACGTCGTCGGCGTATTCGGCAACGTAAAGTAGTTCTTCGCGTCGAACTGCGAGTTGCGGATGAACTCAAACACATCCCCATGAAATTGATTGGTGCCTGTCTTCGTGACCACCACCACCTGCCCGCCCGAAGTCCGCCCATACTCTGCCGAATACACCCCCGTCAGCAGCTTGAACTCCTGAATCCCCTCCACCGAAGGCCGGAACGACGGCACCATCACGTTCTGGTCGTTGTCGTCGATCCCATTCACCGTAAACGTGTTCGCCGTCTCGTTATTGCCCGCCACGTTGAAGCCGCCGCGAAACCCCAGCGTCGACGCCTGCCCCGGCAGGTACGCCGCCGGCGACAGCAACGCCAGCCCATAAAACGTCCGCTGGTTCAGCGGCAGCCCCACCACCTTCTGGTTGTCGATCACCGTGCCCTGCGACGCGCTCTCCGTATCGGTCACCGCCGCCGTTGCCGTCACCTCCACCACCTCACTCGACGACCCCAAAGCTAGCGGCACGTCCAATGACCCGTCTTGCCCCACCTCCAGCACAATCCCCGTCAGCTTCTTCTCCGAGAACCCCGAAGCCTGCACCGCCACCGCATACTTTCCCGGATTCAGGTTCGTGACCGTATACCGTCCATTGCCGCCCGTCTTCACCGTCCGCGCGATGCTCGTGTCGATATTGGTCACCACCACGGTTGCATCCGCGATACTTGCTCCCTGCGGATCAAGCACCTGCCCCGTCAACGAAGCCTGCGTCTGCTGCGAAACACCGGCCACCACCGCAAAGCAGAAAAGAAAAGCGACAAACATGGAAGAGAAGATACGGTAGATAGCCTGCATGGAAGAAGCTCTCCTTCAGCACAAAACATAGAGGTAAAGCGACAGCATCGGCGAAGACGGTTTCGCCGGTGGCGTTCGGGAACAGGCATAGCGAAAAGTGGACGACACCCTTCGCCACAAGGGCGTTCACGGTTCAGTAATAAAGAATGATGAATAGAGAAATAACAGCATCCAGGCCAAAATACAACCGCCATCTCGTGGCTTGTCTCGCCAGTGGCAAACAACGCTCCGAACGCTGTACTGTAGACACCACATGAAAATGACTCGCCGCTCCATCATCTCGCTCCTCGCCGCCGCTCCCGCCGCCCTCCGCTCCTACGCCGCGCCCGCAAAAACGGCGCGCCTCTACATCGGCACCTACACCTCCCCCGGCACCTCTTTTTTTTTTTATTTTACGGGGTCGAAAGTGATCTACAC
>CAXTRY010000092.1:0-11084 GCA_964246805.1 uncultured Acidobacteriaceae bacterium | reverse complement strand
GCATCTGGTTTGGGACCAGAGGGTCGGGGGTTCGAATCCCTCCGCCCCGACCATTGAATGGATGATGACGGCCAACCTGCCTAGACGGTGATCGCGGCGATGGCGGTCGATTTGAGCTTGAAGTTGTTAAGAGTGTAGAACGGCAGCTGAAGGGTGTAGGTAAGGGTGACGGTGACCTGCACGGTGCCGCCCACGATATTGGTACCGGTGGCGGGATAGGTGACGGTGATGGCCGTGGTGTTGGTGGGGTACGTGGGAAGAAACGGGCCGAGAAAGCCGGTGATGGACGCGGTGTTGGCGGGCGATATCGTGGCCGCGCTATGGACGCTGGCGTAGCGCGCGGCGGCGTGGGTGCCGAAGGTGATGTTGGAGAGTTGATACATCACCAGGGCGAAGTTGATGAAGCCGAACATCATCAGGCAGAGGATGGGCAGGCCGAGGGCGAGCTCGATGATGGTTTGCCCTTGTTCTTCTCGAGCGGTCTTCGTGGACCGCTTGAGTGTGCGCAGCAAGGGGAATGGAGGCCTCATGGTTAGTGTCCCTGAGTGTAAGGCGTGCGGATAATAGCTACGGATTTCACGGGGATGCGCGCGGGAAATCCGCTGACGCCAAAGATCAGGGGAAGCGTGGCGGTGGCGGTGACCTGCGTGTATTGGAGGGGGGTGGTGACCGCGCCGCCGCAGCTGGAGAGACAGCCGATACTGCCTCCGCCGGGATTGCAGGTGCAGACGAGCGCGGCGGAAACGCCATACCCGGGAATGCCGGCGGCGAACTGACCGGCGAATGTTTGTACCTTGCTGGTGTTGGCTTCCTGGCCGTAGATGGTGGTGTATTCGGCGGCGGCGCGGGCGGAGTCGATGACGGTCATGTACTGGCTGAAGACGAGGCCGAAGTCGACGACGCCGAGCAGCATGACGAGGAGAATGGGCAGGATCAGAGCGAGCTCGATAAAGGAGCTGCCCTGCTCGTCGCGGAGGAATGGAGTACGGTTCATGCGGAGGCCTTTACTGCACGACGTTGACGGTGTAAGCATGGGGACTGCCGCCGGGCAGCTGCGAGTAGTCGTTGGATGTGGTGAGCGTAGTGCCGGTGATGACGCCTTGCGAAAAGACGAACGAGAAGAAGTGACCGGCGTCGCCGATGATGGAGTTGGAGAAGGTGGAGCCAACGAGGCCGCAGGAGACGATGCCGTCGGCGGTAAAGGTCGAGCTGCTGATCTGTATGTCGTTTGGTCCCCAGGTGTTGGGCGTACCGACGGGGACGACACAGGCGATGAGGATGGCATCGGAGCCGCTGCTATTGGGTGTCGGGGGCGCGCTTACGTTCCAAACGGACTGGGAGACGATAAATTGTCCGGCGTTGGAGGAGTTTTTTTCCATCACCATGGTGACCGGACCGCCGAGTATGGCGGAGTTGGTGACCGTGAGACCACCGAGCATCGTGTAATAGCCGGGGAGGAGCGTCACGATGCTGTTATTGATGCTGGTGTTGCAGTACACGCCGGGTGAGAGGACGGCCGTTGGGTTGTTATTGAGATTTGGGAGGGGCTGACAAGCGTTGGACGTGGTGTAGGTCGCGTAGGAGTCGGGATGCGTCTCCGAAGGCCAGTTGAATAGCGGCGTCGGGGTAACGATTCCCATCACATGGGACGCAGCGATTGGGGCGGAGACCAGGAGATGGGAGCCGCTGACATGGCTGGACGCATCGAGGGTGAGGGAGGTGCCAACCGTGACCGGGCAGTTGAGCACGAGATTGGAAGCGGCCGTGACGGAGAGCGTTGTGTAGAAGGTGGCGCATGGCGGCATGGCGGCCACGGCGGTTCGGGAGAACTGGATGGAGGCGCTTCCGCTTGAAAGTATGCCGAGGATCATGGTGGGCATGGTGGTCTGCACGGTGGCCTGTACGACGGCGTTGGTGCCGGCGTAAGGACCGGACGAGGCTCCGCTTTGGAGGGTTAGCGTAGGGGCGGGCAGATTGTTGGCGGCGGCGTAGGCGGTGAGTTCGGCGTTGGCCATCGCGGTGAACTCGGAGGTGGGCACATTGCCGCGCCGGCCGGACTCGAGAGCATAGCTGATGGCGGCGTTATCGGCGGCGGTCTGGAGCTGGAGGCTGCGCGCTTCCATGCGGCCGACATCGAGAGCCAGTCCACAGAAACCCATGAGAGCGATAAGGCTTACGGCGAAGTAGAGAAGCATAGGGCAGCGGTTGCGTCTTGAACCTTTATCGGCGGTTGCGGAAATCTCATGACCGCGTCGGTGGGCTGGGTTGATGAGCGCGGGATGCGTCGGCTCTCAGTCCGTATTGCAGACGCTCACTACTTTTTCAATGAAGTCGATAATGTATTTATGATTGTTCGTGCGCTGAACGAGAAACAAACGGCGCACCGGGTCCCGCCCGTGCCTTTGAATGAGGCCGAGCGGCTGAGCACGTTGCATGAGATCGGCATTTTAGACACGCCGCGGGATGCCGGCTTCGACCGGCTGACGCTGCTGGCGGCCTCGATGTTCGGCACGCGGTATGCGTTCATCTCGTTTGTGGACGCGGACCGGCAATGGTTCAAGTCGGCCCAGGGAACAGAGGCGACGGAGACGTCCAGGGCGGATGCATTCTGCTCGTACACAATCTTGACGCGGGATGCGATGGTGGTGTGCGACACGCTCGAGGATGAGCGGTTCCGTGACAATCCCCTGGTGCATGGCGGCTTGAAGCTGCGCTTCTACGCGGGCGTGCCGATTGCGAGCGCGGAGGGGTACAACATCGGGACGTTCTGCATCGCCGATACGCAACCCCGGCATGAGGTGAGCGACGAGGACAAGCTGTCGTTGGCGACATTGGCGGAGATCGTATCGGAGATGACGGAGGAGTTCCGGCAGCGGCGTGCATTGCGAGGGGGGGCCGATGAGGCCCTGGATCGTTACGCGCTGGTGTCGCGGGCGACGCTGGATGGCGTGTGGGACTGGGACCTTGCCAACGGCCAGGTGTATTACTCCCCGCGGTGGCAAAAGATACTGGGACTGAGCGAGACGGACTGCGTTTCGACGGCGGAGCACTGGACGGAGCGGATTCACCTGCAAGACCGGGCGGGCGTTCTGGAGGAGATCGAACGTCAGATGACGGGGAACGCGGCTCCCTTCCGATTGGAGCATCGGGTGCAGCACCTCGACGGCACATGGCGGTGGGTGGTGGCGCGCGGGGTGACGCAGCGGAACGCGGCCGGCCGGGCGATGCGCATGGCCGGGTCGTTGATGGACGTGACGCAGGAGAAGACCTCCGACGCGCTGACACGGCTGCCGAACCGGCTGATGCTGCACGAACGGTTGACGCGGCTGATCCAACGCGGCGAAGCCGCGGGCAGCTGGCACTTCGCGGTGTTTTTCGTGGACATCGATCACTTCAAGGAAGTGAATGAGCAGTATGGCCACCAGGCCGGCGATAAAGTGCTGGTGACGCTGGCGGAGCGGACATCGGCGATGGTGAGGAAGACGCGACAGCGCAAGGAGTCGCTGGTGGCGCGGCTGAGCGGCGATGAGTTTGCCGTGGTGCTGGATGGGGTGCGCGACGCGAAGCAGGCGGAGGCGGTGGCCAAACGGTTGCAAGCGGCGATCGGCGCACCGATCGAGATAAACGGCGAATGCATCGCGGTGCGGGTGAGCATCGGGATTGCGATGGCCGCGCCGGCGTTCCGGACGCCCGAGAGTTTTCTGCATAACGCCGATCTAGCGATGTACCAGGCGAAGGCCGCCGGCCGGGACGCGGCGACGGTGTTCGATCTGCGGATGCAGGAGGAGAATGTCCGGCGGCTGAAGACGGAGTCCATGCTGCGGCGCGCGGTGGCGTTGCGGGAGCTGCGGCTCTTCTTCCAGCCGCAGGTAGACCTGAAGACGGGGGCGGTGATCGGGTGCGAGGCGCTGGTGCGCTGGGAGCATCCCGAGCTGGGGATGGTGCCGCCGGATTACTTCATTCCCCTGGCGGAGAAGATCGGCGTCATCGCGGAGATCGATCACTGGGTGCTGGAGACGGCGGCCCGGCAGATCGCGGCGTGGCGGGCGGCCTCGCCGGTGGCGACGGGATGGCATATGAGCGTGAATGTGTCGGCGGAGAAGTTTCCGTCGCACGATCTGCTGTGCAATGTGCAGGAAACGCTATCGCGCCACGGGCTTCCGGCGTCGGTGCTGTGCATGGAGATTACGGAGACGGCGCTGATGCGGCATGTGGCGGAGAGCGCGGAAGCGATGCGGGCTCTGCGCGCGATCGGCGTAGGGCTGCACATGGACGACTTCGGGTCCGGATATAGCTCGTTCAAGCAGCTGTATGAGCTGCCGTTCGATACGTTGAAGATCGACCGGTCGTTTTTGCGGCGGATTATCGGGGATGCGCAGGCGATCCATATCGTGCGCGGCATCCTGAGCCTGGCGAAGACGCTGGGGATGACGAGCATCGCCGAGGGGATCGAGACGCCGGAGCAGGAGGCGTTGCTGCGCGAGATGGGGTGTGAGCGTGGGCAAGGCTATTTGTACAGCAAGCCGGTGGATGCCAAGACGTTTACGGAGCGGTATCTGGGTTAGGCGCGGTTTGCTCCTCGAGGTGGGACCCCACCCTACGACGATGAAGCCGTCGTGAGGATGGGGCACCCCGGGGTTTGGTTCGATGGGGCTGTCGTGAGGATGGGCACCCCGGGGTTTAGGTGGGACCCCACCCTACGACGATGAGACCGTCGTGAGGATGGGGCACCCCGGGGTTTGGTTTGGACCCCACCCTACGACGATGAGACCGTCGTGAGGATGGGGCACCCGAGTTGGGTAGTTGCGCCGAGCTACTGGCCCATGGCTTTGAGGCCGGCGGAGATGCTGATGAGCGCGGGGGCGAGCAGGACGACGAAGATGCAGGGGAAGATGCAGAGGACGAGCGGGAAGATGATTTTGATCTTGGTCTTGGAGGCGGCTTCTTCGGCGAGCTGGCGGCGTTTGGTACGGAGGTCTTCGGCGAAGGAGGCCAGGGCTTTGAGGATGGGGGTGCCGAAGCGGTCGGTTTGGGTGAGCATGGTGACGAAGGCGGCGAATTCGTCGATGCGGGTGCGGTCGGCGAGACCTCGCCAGGCTTCGAGGCGCGGGGTACCGGCGCGCTGCTCGAGGTTGACGCGGCGGAACTCTTCGTTAATGTCGGGATGGGAGACGTCGAGCTCTTCGCCGACGCGGAGCAGAGCCTGATCGAGACCGAGCCCGGCGTCGACGCAGATGACGAGGAGGTCGATGGCGTCGGGGATGGACTTGCGGATGCGCTCCTTGCGCTTCTTGGCGGCGCGGGTAAGCCAGAAATCCGGGGCCATGAAGCCGAGCACGCCGAAGGTAAGAATCCAGAAGATGGTGTTGACCGGAATGAAGGAAGCTCCGGCGATGCCGAGAATCAGGCCGAGGCCCTGTGCGCCGAAGAAGAAGTCGGTGGCGTCGGCGCTGCGTATACCGGCTTCGACGAGGCGGCGTTTGATCTCGGGATTTTCTCCCAGGCCGAGCGCGGCGCGGAGGCGATGGGCATAGCCGAGGGCGCGGTTGGTGATCTGTTCGCGGAAGCCGATGGTGCGTTTGTCCTGGCGAGTGCTCTGGACCATGGCGAGCAGGCGGATGGCGTCCTTCGACGGGCCGAGCATGGCGGGTAGGAAGAAGAGCAGCACGGCGCAGCAGACGGCAAAGGCGAGGGCGAAGAGAAGGATGATGTCGAGCATGGCGTGTCTAGACCTCGACCGAGCTGATGATGTTGCGGATAAGGAAGGCTCCGACGGCGAGCAGAGTAATGCCGACGTAGAGGAGCTTGCGACCCAAGGGGGTGTCGAAGAGGGGTTTGGAGTAGCCGGGATTGATCCAGTTGATGGCGAGGAGCATGACGATGGGCAGAGCGCAAAGAATCCAACCGGTGAGGCGGCCCTGGGCGGTGTGGGTGCGGATCTCGCCCTGGATTTTGAGGCGTTCGCGGATGACGGCGGTGATGCGATCGAGGATCTCGGCGAGGTTGCCGCCGGTGTCTTTCTGGACGAGGACGCCGGTGACGAAGACACGGAGGTCGGCGGAGGGCACGCGGTCGAGGAGTTGCAGGAGGCAATCGCGGAGGGGGAGGCCGAAGTTCTGTTTACGGAAGACCTCGGCGAACTCTGACTTGGCGGGCTCGACGGCTCCTTCGGCGACGACGTTGAGGGCGGCGACGAGGGAGTAACCGGCGCGGAGGGAGCGGGACATCATCTCGATCGCGTCGGGGAGAGCCTTGTTGAAAGCGTCCATGCGTTTGCCGCGCTTGCGAAGCAGGAGAAAGAGGGGGATATAACCGCCCAGGGCCGCTCCGGCGAGGGCGGCGAGCTGGTTAGGGAGAAAGAAGAAGACGAGGAGGGCGGTCACGAGGGCGGCAGCCACGCAGGTGGTCAGGAGTTTGCGGGCGGTGATGGTGGAGTCGGCCTGAAGGAGCAGTTTCTGGAACTTGGAGGCAAGGGAAAAGCGCGTCAGGAGGCGTTCGACGACGGTCGGTTCAGTGTCCTTGACGGCCTTGAGGAGGTCGTTGGCCTGGCCGCCCGCCAGCTCCGCCACGCTGACGGAGCGGATGGCGGCGAAGCGGTTGGTGAGGCGCTGGTTGTCCTTCGAGGGTTGGGCGTAGACGAGGATGATACCGCTCAAGAGGGCGAAGGTGATGAAGAAAGCGATCAGGAGCAGCATGGTCCTCCTTTCGGGAGAGGGTTCGGTTGGTTGGACCCCACCCTACGACGATGGGGCTGTCGTGAGGAGGGGGCATCCGGGGGGTTCGGTTTGGACCCCACTACGACGATGAGACCGTTGTGAGGATGGGGCATTCGGGGTTGAGGGAGCAAGGAGGAGCATCGTCAGATTTCCATGGAGTGATCGAGGAGGCCGGGCGGCAGCGGGATGCCGGCGGCGGCCAGCTTATCGGCGAACTTAGGGACGACGCCGGTGGAGTGGAAGCGGCCGCGCACTCGGTTGCTTGCGTCGAGACCTTTCTTCTCGAAGAGGTAGATATCCTGCATGGAGACGACATCGGAGAAGGCGCCGGTAAGCTCCGTGATGTGGGTGATGCGGCGGGTGCCGTCGGACATGCGGGAGACCTGGACGATGAGGTGGACGGCGGAGGCGATCTGGGCGCGGATGGCCTTGTCGGCGAGGCGGACCTCGCCCATCATCGCCATGGTCTCCATGCGGGCGATGGCGTCGCGCGGGGTGTTGGAGTGGATGGTGGTGATGGAGCCGTCGTGGCCGGTGTTCATGGCCTGGAGCATGTCGAGGGTCTCTTCGCCGCGGACTTCGCCGAGGATGATGCGGTCGGGGCGCATACGGAGGGCGTTGATGACGAGCTCGCGCTGCTTGATGGCTCCCTTGCCTTCGACGTTGGGCGGACGGGTTTCCAGACGGACGACGTGGTCCTGCTTGAGCTGGAGTTCGGCGGAGTCTTCGATGGTGACGATACGCTCGTCTTGATTGATGAAGCCGGAGAGAATGTTGAGGACGGTGGTCTTACCGGCTCCGGTGCCGCCGGAGATGATGATGTTGAGGCGGGCCTTGACGGCCGCGCCCAGAACTTCAAGCATCGGCGCGGTAAGCATTTTGGTGCGGAGGAGGTCTTCGGCCTGGAGCGGGGAGCGACCGAAGCGGCGGATGGAGAGGATGGGGCCGTCGACGGCGAGGGGCGGGATGATGACGTTGACGCGGGAGCCGTCGAGCAGGCGGGCGTCGACCATGGGGGAGGACTCGTCGATGCGGCGGCCGACGCCGGAGACGATCTTGTCGATGATCTGGAGGAGGTGGCGATTGTCCTTGAAGATGACATCGGTCTTTTCGAGCTTGCCGCGGCGCTCGACGTAGACGGAGTCGAAGCAGTTGACGAGAATGTCGGAGATGGTGGAGTCGTTGAGCAGCGGCTCAAGCGGGCCGAGGCCGAAGACTTCGTTGAGGACTTCCTGGGAGAGACGGTCGCGTTCGAGGGCGGAGAGGGGGACTTCCTGCTCGGCAAGGAGCTGCTGAATGGTGGCGAAGAGGGCCTGCTGGCCGCCGCGCGTGGCTTTGGTGTCGTTCAGCTTTTCGAGGTCGAGGCGCTGGATAAGCTGTTTGTGAACGGTGGACTTGATCTGCTGCTGGACGGATTCGGCGACGCCGCGAGCCATGCGCGGGCTGGCACCGGAGGCGTTGCCGTTGCCATTGGCGTTGCGCGAAAGGGAGGTGGGGGTTTCCAGCATGGGTCAGGTCTCTTTTCCGGCTTCTGTTGCTAGGCGCGCTTTTTGGGGGAGAGGATGCCGGGGTCCAGAAGACCGCCGAGTTTGGATTCGAGGCGCTTGAAGAGGCTGGTGTTGACCTTGGCGTCGGTGGCGGCCTGGACGGCGGGCTCCTGGACGCCGACGAGGACGTTGGCCCACTTGCGCAGCTCTTCGCTGAAGACGGATTTTTGATCGCAGGATACGGGGACGCCTAGATTGGCGGAGCGGACGAGCTCGACGTAGCTGTTGGGGATGGTGAAGGTGACGGGGAGGCGGATGGCTTTTTCGATGTGTTCGAGGCCGACGGCGAACTGGGAGGAGTAGCGATTGAGGGCGACCTTGATCTTGTCGTTGGTGTCGTCGAGGCGGACGAGGTCGTCGCAGTAGCGGGAGAGATCGCGGATGGCGGAGATCTCCGGGGTGGCGACGACGTAGACCTGGGAGGCGGCGGCGATGACGGAGAGATTGGTGTCGTCGAGGGTGGGGTCGCAGTCGACGACGACATAATCGTACTCGGAGCGGAGAAAGTCGAGGGTGCTGGCGACGTCGTCGGGGTTCATGGCGCGGGCGTCGTGGCCTACGTCGGGCGAGGAGAGGACGTCGAGGCCGCCGGGCGTCTTGGTGACGAAGCCGGTGAGGAGCTCGGAGTCGAGGCGGTTGACGTTGCGGACGAGCTCCTGAAAGTGGAAGCCGGAGCCGTCGATGCCGAGATAGACGCAGACGTGTCCGAACTGGCGGTGCTTATCGATGAGGAGGGTCTTCTTTTTATTGTTCTGGACGAGATAAGCGGCGAGATGGACGGCGAGGGTGGTGGTGCCGACGCCGCCCTTTGCGCCGAAGAAGGCGACGATGGTGCCGGAGGCTCCGAGGGTTGCGCCGCGGGTGGAGAACTGCTGCTCGAAGCGAGAGCAGGCGGCGTCGAACATGGCTTCTTCAAAGGGTTTGGTGAGGAACTCGGTGCAGCCGGCGCGCATGGCCTTGAGCATGAGGTCGGGATCGGTGGAGGCGGAGAGGGCGACGAGGACGATCTTGCCGGCGAAGACCTGCTGGAGGTAGGCGGTGGATTGGACGGCCTGCTCGGCGTCGAGGTCGAAGTCGACGATGGCGACGCAGGCGTCGGTGGATTTAAGGTGTTCGCCGAAGTGGGGGCGGCGCTTGGCGGAGATATAGGTGTCGAAGGAGGCTTCCTGGACGGCCCAGTTGCGGAACTCGGCGGCATCGAGGACGCGGCCCATGATCTCCGCATCGACGCAGACGGAGAGGACGGTGGCGTTCATGGAGCGGGTGCCGTAGGCGGTGGTCATGGGGTGCGTCTCCTTTCAGCGAATAAGGGTCTACGGAAGGCGGTGGTCACGGGAGCGGCGCGCGGATATCAAGGCTTCCTTGCCGCGGCGGGAAGCGTCCTGTCGAACTTCTCCGTGCCGAGAAAGGGAACGACGGGTTCGGGCTCCTGGGCGGTGTCGAGTTCGGTGAGCGGATCGACGATGGTCGGCGTGACGATGATGATGAGCTCGGAGGTGGAGAGGGTGATGCCCTTGGATTTGAAGAGCTGGCCGAGGATGGGAACGCTGGCGATGCCGGGCGTTTTGCTGAAGGCATCAGTGGTGCGGCGGTCGAGCAGGCCGGAGATGGCGAAGCTCTGGCCGTTGCGGAGGACGACGGCGGTGTCGGCGCGCTTGGTGGAGAGAGCGGGAATGGTGTAGCCGGAGATGGTAACGGCGTTGGTGAAGTCGAGGGCGCTGACCTCGGGCATGATCTTGAGCGCGATGGAGCCGTCAAGATTGACCAGCGGCGTGAACTCCACCTTGACGCCGTAGGGGCGGAACTGCACGGTGACCGTGGCGGTGCCGCCGGCGCTGCCTTGGACGACGGGGAAGGGGAACTCGCCGCCCGCGAGAAAGCTGGCCTTCTGGCCGGAGATGGTGGTGATGTTGGGTTCGGCGAGGATCTGGAGGATTTGGCGGTTTTCGAGATCCTTGATGGTTGCGCCGATATTGTTTTTGAAGCTGTAGAGAAAGAAGTTGAGAGGATCGGTGACCGCGACGGTCGCGGCCGTGGTGGCGGTGACGATTCCCGTGGCGGAGGTTGTGGTGCTGGGCGGGGTGTAGGTGGCGGTCGTGGGGTACTGGCCTGTCGTCCCTCCGCCAATGACGCTGGCACCACCGGGACCGAAGATATTGATGCCGAACTGCTCCAGCTTGGAGCGGTCGACCTCGACAATGCGGACCTTGAGGCGGACCTGCTTGACGCGCGAAGGATTGACGAGGAGCGAGTTCGAGACATCCTTGCTGTAGAGGGTGGCGAGCTTGACGGCGGCGTCGGAGGCGGCGTCGGTGCCGACGGAGCCGGAGAGGACGACCTTGGATTCGCGGCCCTGGACGTCGAGACCTTCGTTGGGAAAGGCCTGCTTGAGGGAGGCGCGGAGCTCGTCGACGTCGATGTCGGAGGAGACCATGTAGGTTTGGGTCTGGTCATTTTCATCCCAGACGACGACGGAGGAGAGGCCGGGCGCCTTGGCGGTGACGACGATCTGGTTGGGAGAGACGGTGTAGGAGTCGAGGACGGCCGGATTGGCGATGTAGATGCGGCGAACGCGGGCGAGGGTGTTGAGGAAGAGGACGTGGCCGACGGTGAGATGCATCGTCTGCTCCGTATTGGCCGTGGTGGTAAAGGCGAAGGCGTTCGAGGCGGGCGCGGGCGCGGGGAGGGGAGCGTTGGCCGTGGACCGGCTAGGGTCGAGATGCATGGGGATCAGAGCGGCGGCGAGGATCGGGTCAGCCGTCTTCGAGGCGAGGGCGGAGGCTAAGGGAGCGGGGCGGGTTTTGAGCGTGGAGAGTGGGAG
>CAXTRY010000091.1:8254-11114 GCA_964246805.1 uncultured Acidobacteriaceae bacterium | reverse complement strand
ATCGTCGGCCGGGGACAAAACCGCGTCCTTCGCGACTCCGACCCAACCGCACATGCCGAGATTGTCGCCATGCGTAAGGCTGGAAGCGCGCTTGGAAACTATCGACTCGAAGGCTGCGGCCTGTACGTCACGCTCGAGCCCTGCGCGATGTGCGCCGGAGCCATCCTCCACGCGCGCATTGCACGGCTGGTCTATGCGGCGGCAGACCCAAAAGCAGGTGCCTGCGGCTCGGTACTGAGCGTAATGAACCATCCCGCGCTCAATCATCACGTCGAGGTCTGCTCCGGGCCACTTGCCGAAGAGTGCGGCGCGATGTTGACCGCCTTCTTTCGAGCGCGGCGCGGACGATAAAGCCTTCCCGTGCATCTATCTGGTTTAGAACTTCAGGAGATTTCATGTCAGGACGTTTGCAAGGCAAAGTTGCGATCGTTACCGGATCCGGCTCGGGTATTGGGCAAAGCATCGCGGAGCGGTTTGCCCAGGAAGGTGCCAATGTCGTCGTAGACTATCGCAACCATATCGAGGCGGCGCAGGGGACGAAGGCGAAGATTGAAGCGGCCGGCGGAAAAGCGATTATGGTCAAGGCCGATGTCTCCGTATTCTCCGATACACAAAATCTCGTTAATCAGGCGTGGCAGCAGCTTGGCGGCTGCGACATCCTTGTCAATAACGCCGGCATCGAGAAGGAAGCGCCCTTCTGGGACGTAACGGAGGCCGATTACGATGACGTGCTCGGCGTCAATCTCAAAGGTGCCTTCTTCCTCACGCAGGCCTTCGTTCGCAAACTCCGCGATGCTAAAAAGCCAGGCCGCGTCATCAACATGAGTTCCATTCACGAAGACATGGTTTTTCCCAACTTTTCCACCTATTGCGCGTCGAAAGGCGGCATGCGCATGGTCATGCGCGATCTCTGCGTCGAACTGGGGCCGCTTGGCATTACCGTCAACAATATCGCCCCGGGAGCGATCAATACACCGATCAACACAGCGCTTCTGGCAGATAAGCCGAAGCTTGATGCTCTGCTGGCCAACATCCCGTTGGGACGGATGGGAACGCCGGAGGATGTTGCTTCTCTGGCGGCATTCCTTGCCTCCGATGAAGCCGGGTATATCACCGGTTCCACCTATGTCGTTGATGGCGGCCTCATGCGGAACTACCACGAGCAGTAAGCAACCGGTAGAATAGTCTTCTATGGAACTTCTGGTCTACTCTGCCTCCTGGTGCCGCGACTGCCGCGAAGCCAAGCGTTTCCTCAGCAAGCACAACATAGCTTACAAAGAGATAGATATCGAAGACACCCCCGGCGCGGCCGACGAGGTGCTGACGCATGTGGGCAAAAAGGCCATCCCGCAGTTCGTCATAGACGGTAAGTGGGTTCAGCCGTATAAGCCTGGACGCGGTTTTCTGCATCAGGAGATGGCGGCGCTCTTCGGCGTTTCGGAAGCATGATCGCCCGCTACACGCGCCTCGGGATGGGCCGCATCTGGTCCGACGAAAATAAGTACCGCTGCTGGCTTCGGGTAGAGATTGCCGCCTCACAGGCACTCGCCTACGCGGGCATGGTGCCGCGAGAGGCCGCGGAGGCGATCCGCGACCGCGCAGATTTCTCCGTCGCGCGCATTGAGGAGATCGAGGCTGAGGTAAAGCATGATGTCATCGCTTTCACTACGGCTGTGGCCGAGCACATCGGTCCAGAGTCACGCTGGCTTCATTATGGGCTGACCTCGACCGACGTGGTCGATACGGCGCAAGCCTTACAGTTGAAGGAAGCGTCGGCGCTGATTCACGAGGATCTCTTGCGCCTGAGCGAGGTATTGAAGGTGCGTGCGGTCGAGTTCAAGCACACGCCTTCAATTGGTCGGACACACGGCATTCACGCCGAGCCGACGACCTTTGGACTGAAACTTCTACTCTGGTACGCGGAGATCCAGCGTAATCTGGTCCGTTTCGACGCCGCTGCCGAGGACCTGCGCGTGGGCAAGCTCTCGGGCGCGGTTGGGACCTTTGGGCACCTGAAGCCGGAACACGAAGAGGCCATCTGCGCGGAGCTTGGCTTGCGGCCGGTTGAGGTGGCGACACAGGTGATCCAGCGCGATCGCCATGCGGCTTACGTAGCAACTCTAGCGGTGCTGGCGTCCACGCTCGACAAGATTGCCACCGAAATTCGCCATCTACAGCGCACCGAGGTCCGCGAAGCGGAGGAGTTCTTCTCTGAAAAGCAGAAAGGATCGAGCGCGATGCCGCACAAGCGCAATCCCATCGCAAGCGAGCAGATCAGCGGTCTGGCACGTGTAGTTCGTGCGAATGCTCAAGTGGCGTTTGAGAATGTCGCTCTATGGCATGAGCGCGACATCTCGCATTCGTCGGCGGAGCGCGTGATCCTGCCCGACTCGACCATCCTGATCGACTACCTGCTGACGAAGACGGCGACGCTGATCGAGAAGCTGCTCGTCTACCCGGCGCGAATGCTCAAGAACCTCGAATCCACCGGAGGCCTCATCTTCTCCGGGCAGCTGCTGCTTGATCTCGCCGAGTCCGGAATGCTCCGAGAAGACGCCTACCGCCTCGTCCAATCTCACGCCATGCGCTCGTGGAAAGAGGATCTGGTGTTTCGCGACGAGATTGCTAAAGTGCCCGAGATTACAGGGCGCCTTTCGCCGGAAAAGCTGGCGCGGGCTTTCGACTATAGGCGGCAGTTACAGAACGTGGACGCCATCTTCAAGCGTGTGCTGGGCGAATAGCTAATGCCTGAACTGGTGCAGATTGTCGATGAAGCGGTCGCCGATGCTTATCGCCGTGGTGGCGCTTGGCTGGCTTGCAGACCGGGGTGCTCGCAATGCTGCGTGGGCGTGTTCCCAAT
>CAXTRY010000091.1:0-8154 GCA_964246805.1 uncultured Acidobacteriaceae bacterium | reverse complement strand
TGCGACCTGTATGCTTCGCGGCCAGTGTTGTGCCGGACGTTTGGGCCGCCGATGCGGACCGAAACAGGCGATCTCGCGACTTGCGAGCTGTGCTTTATTGGCGCGGAGACGGACGAGATTGCACATTGTGAACTCGATCCCACAATCCCCGGGATTGAGGCGGCCAGCAACGTAGCTTACGAGGCAGAGGCCGGATGCTGCGGTGAGACGTTGATCGCCTACGCACTGCGCGGCGTTTAGCGGAAGCCCCTCTTGAAGTCCATGGCCTGTCGCAAAGGGCGCATCCTGTTTATTGATTGGACGACGTTCTCTACCGCCGGGTCGGCGATAATTGCCAAATGGATAACGGACGCAATCTGACGCTGGCGGTGACCGGAGCCAGCGGGAGCATCTATGCGGTCGAGATGCTTTGTGCGCTGGAGGCGGATGAGCGCGTGAGTCATGTAAACTTCATCGCGTCCGAGAGCGCGTTGCGAGTGTTTGCCGAGGAGATGAAGATCGGCGGGCGCAACGGATTGGTTGAGAAGCTGGTTGGCGCGCCTTCGGCGAAGATTCAGCAGCAAGGGATTGAAGATATCGGCGCGAATGTGGCCAGTGGCAGCTATCCGTCGGACGGAATGGTCGTGCTTCCCTGCTCAATGGGAACGCTGGCGGGCATCGCGAACGGCATGGCGGCAAACCTGATCCAGCGGGCGGCGGACGTCTGCTTAAAAGAACGGCGGCCGCTTGTGCTGTGCGTCCGGGAGACGCCGCTGAACAGGATTCACCTGCGTAACATGACGCTGGCGGCGGAGGCTGGGGCGACGATCTTTCCGGCGATTCCGACGCTCTACAATCTACCGCGGAGCACAACCGAGATGGCGCGGGAGTTCGTCTACCGGGTATTGGCGCATCTTGGATTGCCGCAGGCCGGGGCTTACCGGTGGCGCGCGGAATAGCCTGTCAAGTCTCAAATATGAACATTTCCGTAATCTAAGATATACAAAATAAAGGGTTTGCACGAGACATAGAGCATAAGATCTTCATTCTAAATATTTTGCGTCTATGGTACCTATAAATGAACGATTTAGGCGCTGTAGCTTCGCGTGTCGGGCATTTTTGGCTTTACTCGCGAATGTGAATACTCGGTTCCGGGCTTAGCGATATTCGCTTTGGGTTAAATAGTCCATCCATGAGAGGACTGCTAGCGCGATCAAGATACGAGCTTTTGAGCTACTTAAGGGGCTTGCCGTATTCTTCGCTAAAGACGGTGCGGGCGATGTCGAAGCGGCCGCCGTCGAACTTATCGGGGCCTTGCAGGTGGCCGACGGCGAGAAGAGCGACGACCCAGTAGCTAAGAGGAAGACGTAGCACTTCGTGAACCTTCTCCTGCTCGAAACCTTCCATCGGCGCGGTGTCATAGCCGAGAACCTCGGCCATCAGCATCATGTGGGTGAAGGCGAGCATGACGTGCTTATTGAGCCAGCCCTGCATCTGCTCACGGGAGAAGGAGGAGAGAAAAGCGGGCACACTGGAACGCGCCTGCGAAGCGTAGCTTTCGGGCATGCCGCCTTCAAGGCCGCGCTGGATCATATCGTCGAGATCGCGACGCCAGCCATCGGTGTCGCCGCAAGCGACGATGACGAGAGAGGCCTCCTCAACTTTTCCCTGGTTATAGGACGCGGCGCGGAGCCGCCTTTTCTGCTCGGGTGACTGGACGACGATGAATCGCCAGGGTTGCATGTTGTAGCCGCTGGGGGCGTTGGTGCCTGCCTGAAGAATTGTGCGGAGGTCTTCTGAAGAGATGGGTTCGCCATCGAAGCTGGGAGTAGAACGCCGATGGAAGACGATCTCGCTTAGCTTCTTTTCAATCTTAGGTTCGATCTTCGACATGGCTCTTCTCGTCTCTTACTGACGCTTCCCAGAGTACAGGTAAGGGACGATTTTACCCCGAGGATTGTTTGGGATAGTTCGATGGAGTGAAACCGTGCCTTAGAGGACAGACATGAGCACCTGCCTTGGTTTATGGAATGTCGGACATGGCTTGTTCGGTGGGATAGACGGGTTGGTTGGGAGCGGCGGAGGCGTAAATCCAGACGCCGTGGAAGGGCTTACGGAGCTCGGGATAGGCGGCCAGCAAGGCGGACATGGCGGCGACGTTCCGTTTGCGAGTGGCGGCGGCGTCAGGGAGCGGATCGGCTCTGAGGCGGACCGCTACGTCTGCGTCGGGAGTGTTGAGGGAGTCGTCGAGCGCGAAGGAAGTGAAGCGGTACTCCGTGCCGTCTTTCGCTTTGAGAACTAGGGGCGCGTCGGGAGTCACGCCTTCAGCGACGGCGGGCGGCGCGGTGGAGGTCTCTTCGGTGCGAAGCTTATCGAGATGCGAGCTGCCGACAAATCCGGCGGGCTGGAGGAGAGCATCGGCTTCAAGAAGATAGAGCCAGGCGTTCCAGGGCTGCTTTTGGGCGACGAACTGGCGGGCCTGAGTCCAGTACCAAAGGCCGTCGTGACCGGCGGCGGTAAGGGGCTTGGGATAGAAGCCGGCCATGAGCCACTTAGCTTCATTTGAGGTACCAGCCATTCTAAAGAGAAAAGAGAGTCGCCATGGGGCTTGGATTCCTTTGGTATCGAGCATCGCAAAAGCGTAGCGGCCGGCGGGTAGGCCGGGAATGAGGAACTCGGCTTCGGCGGCGGAGCGATTGAGGGTGCAGAAGAATTGAGCCTCCGGTGTGTTGCCGGTTGCGGCGGGTTTAAGGATGGTGGCATCGAGCAGGTAGAGCTGCTGCGGGACAAGGATGGCCCCTTTGAGGTGGGGGGCGGTGGTGGCGACTACGTCCGAAATGGCGGCGAAGTCTCCGGAGAGATCGGGAGCGCTGAGGGCGCGGAGGCCGGGAGCATCGGATGTCTGCACACGGGCGGCAGCGGCACTAGCGGCGGCAGCCAGGGTGTCCCGCTCAGCAGGTTTCATCTGAGATTGCGGGGTACAGGTTTCAGTGCGGGCGGCGGAGACAGCGAACAGAGCGGCTGCGAAAATCGCCAAGAACCGCGCGGGCGAGTGGAGGAGTCTCATACTCGATCAGGATAGTACAGATGCGGCTCTGAAGTTTAGGCATGAGACTACCTTCCTTGCGGACAGGCGTCCTACAATGGTGACGATGAGTTCTTTGCGGTCAACTCGCGGGATGGTGCTGGTGTTCGGAGTCGGATGCGGCGTTGTGTTGCACGGTCAGGCCGGTGTCACGCAAACGGCGAGGCCATCCGCGGGGGTCCCGTCGAATGTTCCAGGTTCGACTCTGCCGATTGTGGCGCCGACCTCGGTTGGGACGCCCTCCTCGGCGAGTCGGAGTGTGTCCAGCGCACCGGCGCAGCGGTCTTCGCGCCGAGCCGAGGTTACCTTTGCCAATGGGCAGTTGGCGGTGAAGGCGGACAATTCCAGCTTGAACCAAATTTTACGGGAGATTGGACGCCAGACGGGGATCAAGATCACGGGGGGCGTGAACGAAGAGCGGGTCTTCGGCGGCTATGGTCCAGGGAGCACGGCGGAGGTACTAAACCAGCTGCTGGATGGCACGGGGAGCAACGTGCTTCTGATCGCGAGCGAGGGGGCGGCACCGGGCGAGCTGATTCTGACACCGCGCCAGGGAGGGCCGACGCCGCCGAACCCGAATGCAAAGGGATTTGATGACGATCCGGATGAGGATACCGATGCGCCGCGCCAGCAGCAGCCCAGAGGCGTGACGTTGTTCGGGGCGGCTCCGCTGGAGGCAGCTCCGGCGCAGCAAGCGGTACCCAGCGCACCACCTGTAACGACGGCACCTATCACCACAGATGGTAGCGGGGCCGCTCCGGGGACAAATCCGCAGTCGCCGAATGGCGTAAAGACGCCCCAGGAGATTTATCAGCAGTTACAGCAGCTTCGGCAACAGCAACAACAGCAGACGGATACGCCACCACGGTAAGCCGGCTAGGACTCGGCTGCCCGGGGGGTGCCCAGGCGGCGAGCGCGCTCGGCGACGGCTGCGGAAACACTGTGCATCCGGAAGAAACCGAAGAAAGCCTGACAAACACCGTAGGCGAGGAGAATGCCCGCCGCCAGTGCCGCAAGAACGGCGCATATCAACATTAAGCTACCCACAAATAGACTCCCCGACGCATCGTTACAACCGAGAACAACGGCCTCATAACTATTGTGCCAAAACTTAACCGGATACGTTGAGGAAGACGGGAAAACGTGTTTGTCAATGAGGTACACCGGAAACCTTAGAGCGGTGCATAGAGCCATGCGGTTCGTTTCGGCGCTTAGAAAGCGGTACGGGTATGCCGTATTCTAGAACTTGGGCCATGACGCGGTTGCGCGCCGGGGCGAAAGGCATTCGGAAGTCTATGGGCATTACCCACATTACAGTGCGCGGGGCGCGGCAGCACAATTTACAGAACATCGATGTAAGCATTCCGCGCAACACGCTGACGGTGGTGACGGGGCTTTCCGGGTCGGGCAAGTCGTCGCTGGCGTTCGACACGATCTACGCGGAGGGACAGCGACGCTATGTGGAGACGCTGTCGGCGTATGCGCGGCAGTTCCTTGATCAGATGGAACGACCGGATGTGGACGCGATCGATGGGCTGAGTCCGGCGATTTCCATTGAGCAGAAGACGACGAGCCGTAGCCCCCGGTCGACGGTCGGAACGATTACGGAGATTTACGATTATTTGCGGCTACTGTATGCGTCGGTGGGGCAGCCGCATTGCCCGCAGTGCGGAAGAACGATCTCGCGGCAGACGGCGGAGCAAATTGTGGCGCGGGTGGCGGGGCTGGCTCCTGGCGAACGGATTACGGTGTACGCGCCCATTGTGCGGGGGCGTAAAGGCGAATTTCGCGAGGAGTTGGAGGCGCTCGACCAACAAGGCTTCCGGGCGCGCATCGACGGAGAAATGACGGAGTTGACCGAGGGGATGCGGTTGGAGAAGCGCAAGAACCATACGGTGGAGGCGGTTGTGGACCGGATCATCCTTAAGCCGCTTGCGGGGGTTGAAGGGGCGGAGGCGGGCGCGGCTCCAATCTACGATACGAAGCGGCTGGAGACGAGCGTGTTGAAGGCGCTGCAGATGGCGAACGGGCTGGTGCTGATCGCGGTGCATGGGATGGAGGAGACGCTCTACTCGTCGTCGATGGCCTGCCCGGACTGCGGGATCAACGTGCCGCGGCTGGAGCCGAGGAGTTTTTCGTTCAACTCGAACTATGGGGCTTGCGGGGAGTGTCATGGGCTGGGAAGTATTTACGACTTCGATCCGGGGAAGACGATTACGGATTGGTCGAAGCCGCTGCTGGATGGGGCGATGGGGCCGGGGTCGGCATCGCAGTATCTCTTGAAGCTGATCAAGCTGGCGGCGGAGAAGTACAAGATCAATTTGAAGGTGGCGTTCAGCGAATTGACCGAACCGCAACGGAGTCTGCTGCTGTATGGGCCGCCGAAGGGAGAGATGGGGAGGACGGGCTTCCACGGAATCTTTGCGTATCTGCGCAGCAATATGGAGGAGACGAAGTCCGAGGGGTATCGCGAGTACATGATGCAGTTCATGTCGGCTACCAAGTGCCCGCGCTGCCACGGCAAGCGTCTGAAACCGGAGTCGCTGGCGGTGACGGTGCCGATCGGCGAGACGGCTGCTTCGATCGCCGACTTCACGGCGCTGCCGCTGGAGCGGGCGCTGACAGGAGCGCGGACGATGGCGTTTACCGGGCGCGACCGGATGATCGCGGACCGGCTGCAGCGCGAGGTGATCGAGCGGCTGGAGTTTCTGAACGCGGTTGGGCTTGGATATCTTTCACTGGACCGGTCTGCGGCTACGTTGTCGGGCGGCGAGGGGCAGCGGATACGGCTGGCGACGCAGATTGGGTCAAAGCTGCGCGGGGTGCTTTATGTGCTGGATGAGCCGTCGATCGGGCTGCATCAGCGGGACAATCAGCGGCTGATCGCGGCGCTTGAGGCATTGCGCGATTTAGGCAACACGGTGCTGGTGGTAGAGCATGACGAGGACACGATCCGCAAGGCGGATTATGTGCTCGATCTAGGGCCGGGGGCGGGTAAAAACGGCGGATATCTGATTTCGTCGGGAACGCCACGGCAGGTGATGGACGATCCGAAGTCGCTGACCGGCCAGTATCTCGCGGGAAAGATCGAGATCGTCGCGCGGGCCGAGCCGCGACCGCTGAACGGCAACTGGATTACGGTGGAAGACGCGCACTCGCATAATCTGCAACACGTGACGGCCCACTTTCCGCTGGGCGTGATGACGGTGGTGACGGGGGTGAGCGGCTCGGGCAAGAGCACGCTGGTAAACGACATCCTATACCGCGCGCTGGCGAAGGAGCTGTACGGGTCGCGCGAGGAACCGGGGCAGCATGGGGCGGTGCGCGGGGTCGACCAACTGGACAAGGTGATTCAGATCGACCAGTCGCCGATCGGACGGACGCCGCGGTCGAACCCGGCGACGTATACGGGCGTGTTTACGGCCATGCGCGACCTGTTTGCGATGCTTCCCGACTCCCGTGAGCGCGGGTACAAGCCGGGACGATTCTCTTTCAACGTGCAGGGCGGACGGTGCGAAGCCTGCCAGGGCGAGGGACAGCGACGAATCGAGATGAACTTTCTGCCGGACGTCTATGTGCTCTGCGACATCTGCAACGGCCGGCGTTACAACCAGGAGACGCTGACGGTAAAGTTCAACGGCTATTCCATCGCGGACCTGCTGGAGCTGCCGATCGCGGATGCGGTGCCGATTCTCAAAGACATTCCGACGGTACATACAAAACTACAGACGCTGGTGGATGTGGGGCTAGGATACATCCATCTGGGACAGTCGGCGACGACACTGTCGGGGGGTGAGGCGCAGCGTATGAAGCTGGCGCGGGAGCTCTCTAAGCGACAAACCGGGCGAACGCTTTACCTGCTGGACGAGCCGACGACGGGGTTGCACTTCGACGATGTGCGTAAGCTGCTGGAGGTGCTGCACCGGCTGACGGACCTGGGCAATACGGTCGTGATTATCGAACACAATCTCGATATCGTGCGGAACGCGGATTACATCCTGGACATGGGGCCGGAGGGCGGCGAGGGCGGCGGCCGCGTGGTGGCGCATGGGACGCCGGAGCAGGTCGCAACCGTGGCCGAGTCACATACGGGAGCGTTTCTGGCGCGGCATTATAAAGAGCAGCCGGTTATGAACGGTGTGAGCCATGCGGGGGCGCAGCCGGCGTCGATCATGGCGGCGCAGGATGCAAAAAAGGAGGCCCGCGGAAAGTTTATCTCTCCGGAGAAAAAGACTGGCGTGCCGACGACGCGGCCCGGGGCGGTACCTGCGAAGAAGGTTGCGAAGAAGGCCGTGGGAAGGCCGAAGAGGGCATGAATGACCAGGATATAAGCGCGGAGGTCTTCGTCGACGATGCAGAGCCGGACGATCGCTTACGTCCTTCTTCGCGGGTGCCGCACCTGGGCCATGCTCTGCTATTTTTTACGATCGCCGGGATGCTGTTATTGCTGGCACAAGGTGTGGTGCTGCTGCCGAAGGTCACCGTGGGGTCGACGGCGTTGTCGTTGGCGGCGGAGCACCCGAAGCTCGTGCTTACCACCGAAGCGGGTACCTACTTAGCGACGCTGGCGATCTCGTGGTTCGTGTTTCCGCTGCTGTGGCGGAGAAGCTTTCTGCAAGGGATCAGCTGGCGAGGAGCGGAGGCGAGGGCGCTCGTCTGGAAGCTGATTCCGCTTGGGATGTTTGCGGGATGGACCGTGCAGGGTGCGTCGAGCTTGATCTCGATGCCGAAGACGGTGCCGATGGATGATTTTTTCCGGTCGCGGGCGGACGTCTGGCTTGTAACGGTCTTCGGTACGTTTCTCGCGCCGGTGTTTGAAGAGGTTTGCTTTCGGGGATTTCTGCTGCCGGCGGTGGCGATCGCCTGCGACTGGTTGGGGCCGATGGCGCGGTATTCGGCGGCCAGATTGCGAGGGGAAGAGGTTGCGGTCGGGGCTGAAGTTTTCCGCGAGTATGCAGCCGCAGGTTTAGTGGAAGGGACTGGTAATCTGGCGTTTCGGAGCCGGGGGGCGGTAATCGTGGCGAGCGTGATTACAAGCGCTTTGTTTGCGGTGCTTCATGCCGAGCAGCTGGGATATACATGGGCGGCGG
>CAXTRY010000090.1:0-11341 GCA_964246805.1 uncultured Acidobacteriaceae bacterium | reverse complement strand
TGGCAGCGGATCTTCTATGCGGAGTTCGACGGGCAGCGGGCCAAGCGCGTCATTGTGAAGATACTGGGTGTGACAGCAGAATAACGTCGACACGACGGTTCTTGGCGCGGCCGTCCTCGGTGGTGTTGTCGTCCACGGGGTGGAACTCGGCGTAACCGGCTGCGGCCATCTCTGTAGGCTTCAACTCGCTGTGGTCGAGCAGAAAGCGGGCGATGGTCGTGGCGCGGGCGGACGAAAGCTCCCAGTTGGTGGCGAACTGCTGTGTGTGGATGGGGATGTTGTCCGTGTGGCCTTCGACGCGGATGGGTCCCTGGGGCAGCGACCCTGCAAGCTGCGTCAGGACGTCGAACGAGGTTTGCCGAACCTCGGCCGAGCCGGAGCCGAAGAAGCCCGCCTCGCGTAGAGAAATGACGAGGCCCTCTTGCGTCTGGCGCATCGAGAGGCTGCCGGGCGGAAGACGATGCGATTGGGAGAGCTGGTTCAGCATCGTGCCGATCTTTTCCTGCGTAGTCTTAGTCGAGGGCGTCGGCTTGGGCTTGGCAATCGACGCGACGGGCGACGAAGCGGCGGAGATGCTGTCCGTGCCCTGACCTTCGGTCATGGTAGGTTTGACGGCGTGTGGAGAGAAGATACCCGTGGGCGCGAAGGCGGTCTGCATGGCGGCCTGAAGTTCCAGCTGCTTCTTCTTGTCGGACTTGCTTGACGCGAAGAGTACGACGAAAAAGGCGAAGAGCAAGGTGATGAAGTCGGCGTAAGAGACGAGCCAGCGCTCGTGGTTTACGTGCTCGGGATGCTTTTTCTTGCTCATGCCGTAGCCTCCGCGACCTTGCCGCCCTTGGCCACCGCTTCTCCCTTCGGTTCGAAGAGGAAGGTCTTCAGCTTGGTCTCGATCATGCGCGGGTTCATGCCTTCAAGGATGGAGATCACGCCTTCGAGCATCATCTCCTTGACCATCGTCTCTTCCTTATGACGGAACTTCAGCTTGCCGGCGGCGGGTAGGCAGACCAGGTTGGCGAAGGCCACGCCGTAAATGGTGGCGACGAAGGCGGTTGCGATACCCTTGCCGACCTCGTCAATATTCTCGAGGTTCTTCATCACCTGGATCAGGCCGATGACGGCACCGATGATGCCTACCGTGGGGGCATAGCCGCCGGCCGCTTCAAACACGGCCGGAATCTTCTCTTCAATCTCGCCCTTGTTATCGAGCTCAAGCTGCATGATCTTGCGGACTTCGTTCGGCTCGGTGCCGTCGACCGCGAGCATGAGGGCCTGCTTGAGGAAAGGGTCTTCGATGGTGTTCAACTCGGCGTCGAGCGAGATGATGCCGCTTTTGCGCGCCTTATTGGCGAAGCCGACGATCTGGGCCAGAATGGCTTCGCCGTTCGATCCTTTGTGCATGAAGACCTTGATTACGGTCTTTAGCGCCGCTATAAAAATGCTGAGCGGGAACTGCAGCATAACCGCTCCCGTGGTGCCGCCGAGCACGATCATCGCGGCTGTCGGTTTAATGATGTCGCTGATCTGACCGCCTTCGATCAGCATCCCGGCCAGAATGCCGATCACTGCCAGCGCAATACCGCCGATGCTTGCTATGTCCATGTCCGGTCCTCTATTCCCCTTGATCGAATCGGTTTAATTTTCCTGCTGGCTTACCGTAGCGCCGGCGTGGATGGCGGCCGCCGCGGCAAAGGGCGGTAAAGATTCCGGCCACGCTCGCCGCAGACCTTCCGCGCGGTGTTCCATGCAGCGCTCCTGCACCTGTTCGCAACTTTCAAGCACGATCAGTTTCTCTCCGGTGATCAGGGTGAGCACGGTGTCGGGCGAAGCCTCGGCGTACTTAATAAGATCGGAGTTGACGGTGATGCAATGGCCGTTCAGGCGCGTCAGAACAATCATGGGTGGTCGCTTCCTTAACCGGTTTATCGACCAAAGGTAACGATTCGATAGCACGGCATATCGAAGACAGCTGGAAAGTTCCTTGACGGAAATACAGGAACATGCCTAATGGCAAGCGGGGGTGTGCCGATGAGGTGTGAGAACGCGGAGCCTAACCGCCGACCGGAACCGGGAACGCCCAGCGATGGGCCGCTCTTGAGAACCGGAGACTCGGAGCAGGGACGCGGTACTTCAAACCGTTACACAGGAGCGCTTCCATGTCCTTGGGCATTCTTAACAACATATCCGCCATCTACGCGGAAAACAATCTGAACAACACGCAATCGGCTCTCCAGAAGACCTTGCAGCAACTCTCCTCCGGTGCGCGCATCAATAGCGGAGCGGACGATGCGGCCGGTCTGGCCATCGCGGATGGTCTGAAGGCCAACGAGTCGGCCCTTACCCAATCCGTGCAGAATGCCTCGGACGGTGTCGGTCTCCTCCAGACCGCCGACGGCGCATTGTCGCAGGTCACCAACCTTCTGGATCGCGCTGTCACGCTGGCGACCGAAGCCGCCAACGGCACGTTGAGCTCCAACCAGGTAAGCTCGGCCAACCAGGAATACCAGAGCATCGTTACCGAGATCGGCAACATCGGCAGCACGACCAACTTCAACGGCAACACGGTGTTCGGCAACAACGCGACCTCGTTCTACGTTGGCGACGGCACGGCCACCGGATCGAACTACTACAGCGATGTGGTGGGTGCGTTGACCTCGACGAGCGTCGGCCAGTCTGCTCCCGCCAGCGCGGCCGCGACGTCGCTCGCGAACCCGACTGGCGCCAATTACACCGCTTCCACCGCGACGACGGGCGCAAGCGCGACCTATGCGCTGGCTAACGCGAATGACACCTTTGCCGGAACGCTCAGCATCTCGGTTGGCGGCGCGGCACCAAGCTCGATCACCTTCGCGTCTGGAACGACGATCGCGAGCGCGGCGGCTGAGATCAATGCTTCGAGCGCGTTCTCGGCGGCTGGTTTGACGGCGGCAGTCGGTACGGGCGCGAACGCGAACAAGCTGACTATCAGTAGCACCACTGTGGGCGTAGCTCCCGGCGCATTGACTTTTACCGGTTCCGCGCTCACGGACACACAACAGAGCCAGGCGCTGGCGGTCAACACGGGCGCGACGGTTACCTCGACCACCGGCCACGGCGCGTCGATCTCCTTCAACGCGCTCCAAAACGCGGGCACGGACGACGTTGTCGGCACCCTGTCGCTGAAGGTTGGCAACGGCTCGACCGTTACGGCGCAGTTCGCTCCCGGAACGACGCTTGCCGCGGCGGTCACGCAGTTGAGCAACAACAAGGCGTTCGTCGACGCCGGCCTTGTCGCCAGCGGCACGTCGGGCGTCCTCCAGATCACCGGACCGCAGGTACCCACCGGCGGCACGGCTGGTGCGAACGACATCACCTACACCGGTACGAACCTCACCGACGCTCCGGCTACGCCGCTTCCCGGTGTCGGCACGGACTTTACAAGCGCCTCGCTTTCCACGCTGACCTCGTCCGGCGCGCAGAGCATCCTCACCGGGGTGAACTCGGCGATCGCGAACGTAGCTTACCAGCGCGGCATCATCGGTGCGTACAGCAACGAACTCCAGGCGGCCAGCAACACGGCGGCTTCCGAGAACGTGAACCTGACCGCGGCCGAGAGCAGCATCCGCTCCACCAACTACGGACAAGCCACCAGCGACTTGGCCAAGTACGAGGTCCTCAGCCAGACTGGTATCTCCGCGCTTGCCCAGGCGAACACCGTCCAGCAAGAGATCCTCAAGCTGCTGCAGTAAACCCTTAGGGCCGGTAGCCGGCGGTTGTCTTGCTGGCTGCCGGCTTGTTTTGTGTGGCGAAGAGCCTGAAGTAAGCCATCGGCGAAGTTCAGGGATGTCTTCGGCATTCTTCTTGAAGTTGGCATGAGTATCGGTTCCATCGCGGAAAAGAGTTCCATCGAGGACGCACCATGGGTACAGTAGGGATCAACTTTGGATCGGCAACCAGCGGCGCGGGCTTCGACGTTGCCGGCACCGTGACGGCCATTCAATCCGCTCAGGCATCGATCGAGACACCCTGGAAGTCGCAGCTGTCCGCGCTTACGTCGCAAGATACCGCGCTGACGACGATCGGGACCGACCTCTCGACGCTAACAACCTCCTTGCAGGCTCTTACGGATTTTACGGGCGTAACGGCGCAGAAGAATGGCTCCAGTTCGGACAACAATACTCTCGCGCTCACGGGTGCTACGTCGACGGCGGTGGCTGGCAGCCACACGATTACCGTCAACACCCTTGCGCAGACCTCGTCCAATTACTCGGATTCGGTCGTCCATGCGAACGACGTCCTCGGGGGCAGCATCGCCATTCAGGTTGGTGGCGGCACGGCACAGACGGTAAGCGTTGGCAGCGGCAGCAATACGTTAAGCACCCTTTCAGCGGCGATCAACAGCGCGGCCCTAGGGGTGAGCGCTTCCGTGATTACGGATGCGAACGGATCACGATTGTCGCTTGTCAGCGGCACAAGCGGCGCGGCGGGACAGTTGACGATTAGCGGCAACCTGACGGATACCACCACCGGCGGCAGCGCCGTGGGCTTCCATGTGGGCGAGCCCGGGACGAACGCCGCGCTGACCGTGGACGGTGTCAGTGTGGTCAGCGCCTCCAATACCGTGAGCAGCGCCATCCCGGGGGTGACCTTCCAGTTGCTCGCAGCCTCCGCCAATCCGGTGCAGGTGCAGATCACGAACGATACGGCCTCCGTCTCGACAGCCGTGAGCACCTTTGTAAGCTCGTACAACGCGGTGGTCAAAGACCTCGGCACCCAGGAAGGTAAAGACGCAACGGGTGCCTACAGCCCGCTGCATGGGAGCCAGACACTTGCATTGATACAGAATCAGCTGAGCGCTTCGATCTTTGGCGGTGCGCCCAGTGGAAGCATCAACAGCCTGACCCAGCTTGGAGTGACCTTCGGCACGAACGGCACGCTTTCCGTAAACACCGACACGCTTACCACGGCATTGACAGATCACTTCAGCGATATTGTCGGCTTCTTGCAGAACTCGGGCAGCTTTGGGCAGAGCTTCGCCACGGCGCTGAATAGTCTGGGCACGCAAGCGCCGACCGGAGCCGTCTATGTAACGGAGCAGCAGAATGCCGCGCAGGAGAAGGCCCTGAACGCAAATATCGCCAACGAAGACACTCTGCTAGCTAACCAGAAGATCGTGCTCACGGCCGAGTTGAATACGGCTAACCAGGAGCTGCAAGCGATCCCCAGTCAGCTCAATCAGGTCAACGAAATCTACAGCGCCGTCACAGGTTACAGCAAGGTTCAGAACGGATAAGCAACGATGCGAGACACGAACTACCGCGAGCAAGCGTTGACCGGTGCCAACGGAGTGCAACTGATCGTCGCGCTTTACGACGGGGCTATTCGATTCCTGCATAACGCCATCGAATGCGTGGAGCAGAACGATGTGCATGGGCGGCGCGTGGCGGTGAAGAAGGCGGTCGACATCTTCATGTATCTACAGGCGCGGCTGCGGCCGGATGTGGGCGGCCGGCCGGCGGCGGCGCTTTCAGACTTTTACGCGTCCATGTTTACATTGACGCTTGAAGCGTCGAATGACGCCTCGACGGTGAAGCTGCAAGAGGTTGTCGGCTTTGTACGGACGGTGCGCGATGCCTGGGTAGTAGTGGCCAAGGACCCCGAAGCGGGCAAGGTGCTGCCGCGTGAGCTGCGAACGCGAGAGGAGAAGCGAAGCACGGTCATTCCAATGGCGCGGGCTGAGGCTGGGGAGCGGGTTTCGCGGTGGTCGGCATAAGTCCGTCGCGCGACCTTAGCTATTGCGCGACCGCTAATTCTTCTTCCAGAGCCTGCTTCTCAAATAGGGTAGTGTAGTAGCCGCCCCGGGCGAGGAGTTCGTCGTGGGTACCCTGCTCGGCGATGCGGCCAGACACAAGGACGGCAATCTGGTCGGCGTTGCGCGCGGTCGAGACGCGGTGCGAAATGAAGATCGTGGTGCGGCCCTCCATAACGCGGCGAAGGCCGGAGAGGATCTGCTCCTCGGTGTAGGTATCGACGCTGGCGAGGGCGTCGTCAAGGATCAGAATACGCGGATCCCGGAGGACTGCTCTAGCGATGGCCGAACGCTGCTTCTGGCCGCCGGAGAGGGTGACGCCGCGCTCGCCGACGAGAGTGTCGAAGCCTTTGGGAAACTCCAGTATCTCGGTGCGAATATGGGCGACGACCGCTGCGTCTTCGATCTCGAGCATCGCGGCTGCGGGCTTGCCGAAGGCGATGTTGTGCCGAATGGTGTCTGAGAAGAGGAAGGTCTCCTGCGGCACGAAGCCGATCTGATGGCGAACGTCCGCCAGGGCATATTGGCGGATGGAGACTCCGTCGATCAGTACCATGCCGGGCGATGCATCGAGTATGCGAGGGATCAGGTTGACCAGGGTCGATTTGCCGGAGCCCGTGGGACCGACGATGGCCAGGCTGGTGCCGGCGGGTACCTTCAGGGAGATGTCATGGAGGACTTCCGGGCCTGTCTCATAAGCAAAGCTAAGGTGCCGAAACTCGATGTCACCGGCGATCACGTCGGCGTTCTCTAAGTGCTCTTGCATCGCAGGTGTGACTTCACGGTCGGCAATGGCTGGTTCTTGCTTGAGGAGCTCGTCGATGCGGACGACGGAGGCAGTGCCTCGCTGGAAGAGGTTGACTACCCAGCCGATGGCGATCATGGGCCACGTCAGCTGGACCATGTAGACATTGAAGCTGGTGAATTGACCGACCGAGATATGGTGCGCGACGACCTCATGGCCACCGACGAGCAGGGTAATCATCAACGAGAGACCGAGGACGAACTCCAGCGTGGGCCAGAGCATGGCCATGAGGCGGACGAGATGCAGGCTGCGCCTGATGTACTCCCGGTTGGCCGTCTCGAAGGAAGCGATCTCGGCGTCTTCCTGGGCGAAGGCACGGATCAGGCGCGCTCCTGAGAAGTTCTCCTGAGCCTTGGCGGAGATGTCCGAGAACATGGCCTGGATGCGCTCGAAGCGGGTGTGGATGCGGTTGCCGAAGTATTGAACCAGCACGGAGGCGAGCGGCAGCGGGACGAAGGCGAAGAAGGTCAGGCGCGGGCTGATGCGGTACATAAAGGGCAGCGCGGCGCAGGTGAAGACGACGGTATTGGCCGAATACATGATGGCCGGACCAAGGAGCTGACGAACGGCGTTCAGGTCGTTGGTCGTCCGGGCCATGATGTCGCCGGTGCGATGGGTGTGGTAAAAGCTGGCGGGCTGACGTTCGAGGTTGCGGAAGAGGTCGTTACGGAGATCGAACTCGATCTCGCGCGAGGCCCCGATGATGACCTGACGGGTGATATAGAGGAAGGTGGCCGAGAGCGCCGCGAGCACGAGCAGGCGGAGCCCATGGTAGAGGATCTTCTGCTGGGTAAGGCCGTGCTGCATGTCGTCGATGGCGTGGCCGATGACGAGCGGAATGGCGACCTTGAGGACGTTGTAGAGGATCGTCGCGACCGCTCCCCAGGCGAGCGCCTTCCAATAGCGCTTGAGGTAAGGGGCGAGCGGTCGCAGACGGCTGAACATAAGCAGTTAGAGTCCTCTAGTTGCCCGGGGGATTCGTGGCGGGTTTGGGCGCGGGCTTGGTCGCGTTATCGGGGGTGGTGGCCTTCGCCGGATCGTTGGTGGCCGGGTCCGTCGACGGCTTTGTGGGGTCGGGCGTGGCGGCCTTCGGCGGGGTTACGGGGGCGGAACCGGCAGGCGGTGGTGTCGCGCCGGCGGGTGGTGCCGGAGGGGTCTTCGGAACGGGAGGCTTGTCGGAGACGCTGACGAGCTCGACGTCGAAGATCAGGTCAGACTTTGGTGGCACGGCCTGCGGCCCCCCTCCACGAATAGGAGAGCCGGAGTCGCCGTAGGCGAGCTGGTAGGGGATGAAGAGACGGCGCTTACCGCCGATGTGCATGCCCGCGAAGCCGGTGTCCCAGCCGGGAATGACGCGATGGACGCCGATGGGCAGCGTAAGCGGCTCGGCACCGGGATGATCGAACGAGGAATCGAACTTTTTGCCGTCCCTGGCGAGCCAGCCGGTATAGGTGACGGTGTAGAACTGGATGGTGGAGTCGGCCTGCGAGGCACCGAGGACAGTTGCCGGGGCGAGGGGGCCGATGCCGACGCGGATGTCCTGGTAGCGGAGAGCGTACAGAGGCTTGACGAGCCCGGTGGCCCTGGGGATGTTAGGCGGGAGGGCTGTCGAAGAAGCAGAGGTCGCGGAGCGGTGGACGGCGGGCTTGGCGGCGGGTGTCTGGCTGAAGGTGAGGGCTGGGAAGGCGAAGGCGAGCGGGAGGGCGGCGAGTTTCATCGTGCTCCTAGGGTAAATGTAAATTTGCGTTAAGTACCAAAGTCTTCAAAACAGGGATGTTAGGTCTGGACCGGTCTGGCGGTACAACGTCTGGCGACTTACGCCGCGTGGAGCTTGAACATCATGGCTTGTCTGTCAAGAGCAAGAGGTGAGCAGTGGTGCTGTACCGGTCTAGAAACAAAAATTGCAAAAGTGCTAAAGTATTCAAACTAGAGACATTAGGTCTGCTCGGTATACATGGTGAAGGTGTAAGTCCGGTACGGAGGACTGTTGCAGACCTCTATTCCAAGTATATCTGTTCCCTCAAAACTAATGTGCAAAGCAGCATGACTGTAGATTGTTGATTTAAAAAGGCTTACAACATATTTTCAGATTTTGGGCTTGACAGCGATTTGCATAAGGAAGACGTGTCACATAGATGTCAGCCTCGAACGCAGATTTCCTTCAGGAACTAATAAGCAGAAAGCGAGAAAGTCTTCGACTCTGAGTATCTAGGTCCTCTCAGGTTTGGGTGCGGAGGAGGAGCCAGGTGCCGGCCATGGCGAAGAGGAGGTCGGGGGACCAGGCGGCGAGGAGAGCGGGGAGGGTGTTGGTGTTGCCCATGGCGCTGAAGGTGCCGTCGACCACCCAGTAAGCGATGGCGACGCCGATGGCGATGGCTACCCCGGCGAGTCCGCCGCGTTTGCCGGCCTGGAGCGAGAAGGGGATGGCGAGCACGGCCATGATGAGGGTGATGATGGGGTAGGCGAGCTTGCGGTCGAGCTGGACGGAGAGACGTTTGGTGTCGAAGCCGGACTGCTTGAGGTCGTCAATGTAGCGGGAGAGCTGGGTGTAAGACATCTGCTGGGACTGTAGGTCTTCTTTCTTGAAGTAGGCGGGCTGCTCGCGAATTTCGGGGAACGAGGAGAGGGTGAAGGGCTGGAAGGTGGCGGTGGTCTCGCCTGTGAAGGTGCGCTGCCAACCGTTCTCAAAGACCCAGCGGTTGACGCGGTCGTCCCAGCGAGCGGACCCGGCGAAGAGGCGGCGGGTGAGGGCGAAGGTGGCGGGGTCGAACTCGAAGACGGTGAGATTGGCGAAGACGTCCTTGTCGGGGTCGAAGAACTGGTAATAGAAGATGCGGGTGGGGTCACCGGGTTTGTCGGCCTGGCCGGAGATCCATTTGCGGTCGGGGCGGAGAAAGGTCTGGGCGGGACGGCCTTTGATCACGGAGCGGACGGCTTCCTGGCGGCGGTTGGCGTCCGGCAGGTAGAACTCATCGAAGGCGAAGAGGGCGGTGGAGAGGACCGCGGCGAGGACCAGGACGGGCGCGACGATGCGGTAGATGGAGATGCCGCAGGACTTCATGGCCGTCAGCTCGGACGTGCGGCTAAGCGCGCCGAATGTGATGAGGACGGCGAGCAAGGAGCAGAGCGGGGTCACCTGCGAGAGGATGAAGGGGATGAGGTTGAGGAGATAGTCGCCGACGGTGACGAGCGGGGTGCGGTTGCGGATCATGTCGCCGATCAGCTCGAAGAAGGTGAAGACGAGGAAGAGCATGACCAGCGTGGCGAGGACGAGGGCGAAGTTAAGGGAGTACTCGCGCATGACGTAGTCGTCGAGCAGGAGGGGAAAGCGGATGCGGAGGGTGCGGCGGGCGAATGCCGCGAGCGAGGCCGGGCGGAAGTCCTTGTTACGGGTGAAGAGACGGCTCAGTTGCTGGTTGAGAGCGCGGCCCAGCTTCTGGCCGACCGTGGAGACGAAGCTGAGAGCGATGCCGCCGCGGGAGAGTTGCTGGAGGAGGAGAACGCCGGCGACGGCGAAGAGGAGGTTGGCTCCCCAGACGCCGAAGAAGGGGGAGAGCTTGCCGGATTTGGCGAGGGCGGTGCCGACGGAGGCGAGGAAGTAATAGAGGAAGACGAGGACGATGGTGAGGACGAAGCCGGTGGACTTGCCGCCTCGTTTGGAGGAGAGTCCGAGAGGGACACCGACGAGCATAAGGACGAGGCAGGCGCAAGGATAGGAGAAGCGGGTGTAGAGCTCGATCAGGTAGATGCGGCCAGGCTGGTTCGCCGAAGTGCCGGGAGCGCGGGCGCGGCGCCAGAGTTCGCGGAGAGGAAGGGCGTGGAGGGGGGTGTCGGAGCGAGAGACGTGGGTGTCCTCCTGGGCACCGGTCTGGATGGGGAGATTCATGGTGGAAAAGGTGGAGACCTCATACTGATTGGGGTCCCCGGGGGTGAGCTGGTGCTGGCCGCCGTTCATCAGGTGGAGGCGGAGGGTTTGCTCGTCTTCCGTACTGGGAGCGCCATTGATGACGAGGGCCTGGTCGGCTGTGGTGATGTGGGGGGTGGCGGGCTCGGCGACGTCGGCGAGGAAGACATGGTGCCAGATAGCGGCTCCGGCGGCGGGACGGACATCCTGAACGTAGAGGACGTAGTTCTTGAAGTCCTCGTAGAAGACGCGGGGCTGGACTTCAAAGGAGGCTTGTGAGGATTTGAGGGAGTCTTCGAGGGCGAGGAGGGCGGCGGCGGCGCGCGGTGCCAGATAGACGGAGTTGACGATGCCGAGGGCGAGGGCGGCGACGGAGAAGATGGAGACAATGCGGACGAAGGTCCAGGCTCCCATGCCGCAGGCGCGCATGGCGGTGATCTCGGAGTCGGCGGCGAGGCGGGAGAGGCCGAGCAGGATGCCGACCAGGACGGCCATGGGGATGGTGACGGTGAGGGCGTTGGGAAGGGTGTATGCAAAGATGCGAGCGATGTCGAAGAGCGAGGCGGAGTTGCGGACGACGAGCTCGAGGATTTTGCCGAGGTCGCGCATGAAGAGGACGAAGGTGAAGAGCGCACCGCCGAGCAGGGCGTGAGAGACGACTTCGGCGAGGATATAGCGGGTGAAGAGGCGCATCGCGGGTTAGTTTTCAGTGTAGCGGTTTAGCCGAGGCCGATGCGGAGGAGGTCGTGGATGTGGAGGATGCCCTGAGGGGCATGGGCGTCGTCGACGACGAAGACGGTGGTGACGGCGCGGGCGTTCATCTCGGCGAGGATGGCGGGGGCGAGAA
>CAXTRY010000089.1:0-11505 GCA_964246805.1 uncultured Acidobacteriaceae bacterium | reverse complement strand
AGCCCCGACGACCCCGACACCCCGCATACGCCCGGCATCTATATGCTCGCCACTGGCAAGGATGGCCACCTCCACCTCACCAAGCTCGACCACATCTCCGCCAAGCAGACCAAAACCAGCGGTGCCTTCCTCTCCGGCATGACCTACGGCATCACGAAGGCACACGTAAAAGTCGCCATCGAAGGCGAGAAAGCCTCCATCCAAACCACCGAGCCCAACCCTACCTTCTACGCGTACATCCCCGAAGACAACAACAGCTTCGGCGGCAGCGCGCTCACCGTCAAGGATTTCACCCTCATCAAACTCGACCCCAAGCCCGCCACCCGCGAAGTCAACACCGCCACCATCAGCCCCTGGGGCATGTCCACCGGCACCGACGACAAGACCAAGCAGGGCTTCACCTCCGAGACCGTCAAGACGGGAGTTTACAAACTCACTCTCATTAAATCCCTTGCTCCCGGCCAGTACGCCTTCCAGCACCAGAACTACGGCGCGTTTTTCGACTTCGGCATCATTCCTAATTCTTGAAGCCTGAAATAAACCTTTAGAAAGTGCAAACGAGTTATAGCCAACCTGCTAGCATTTAACTAGAGATACAAAAAAAGCTGCAAGCGAGCCATCGGGCCCCGCTGCGGCTTTCGTCGTTTAACCCTCAACCGCAAGACAGGAGCATACCGTGTCCGAACCCCGCACTCCCCCGAAGCCGGCCGTCGTCAACCCCGACCTCTTCGCCCGGCCCGCCTTCCAACAGCACTTCCGGCAGGCCCACGCCGAGAACGTCGCCCGTCATCTGCCGCGGCCCACCCCCGCGCCGGAACCCGCTCCGCGCATGGGCCGCCAGACCCACGACACACGCCGGAACTACCGCCCGAGCCTCGTTTATGGCGCACTTTGCACCTAAAGTATTTGTTTTGAATACTTTATCCGTTCTATTTGCACCCAGTTGCACTTATCTCATCTCGAATGAACACTTTGCGTACTTTACATATGTCTGAAGCGCCGAAAAAGCGGGCGGCTGCCTCCGCCGCCGCCCGCGTTATCATCGTTCCATGGCACTCACCCCCGCAACTCCGGAAGACCGCGCCCGCCGCATCAAGGTCCTCATCTTCGACGTCGACGGCGTCCTCACCGACGGCCAGCTCTTCGTCGTCCCCTGGGGAGATGGTCTCGACGCGAAGGGCATCGAGGTCAAGGGCTTTGCCGCCCACGACGGCCTCGGCATCTCGCTCGCCCGTCTCGGCGGCTTGCGCGTCGGCATCATCACGAAGCGCCAGTCGGCCACCGTGGCCATCCGCGCCCGCGATCTGAAGCTGGAGTTCGTCTATCAGGGCCAGGCCCATAAACTGTCCGCAATGAACGAGATCGTAGCCAAAGCGGGCATTAGCCTCGACCAACTCGCCTACGTCGGCGACGACATCGTCGACCTGCCCATCCTGCGCGTCTGCGGCCTGGCCATTGCCACGGCCAACGCCCGCGATCAGGTCAAGGCCGCCTGTCACTACACCACGCCGCACCCGGGCGGCCACGGCGCGGGCCGCGACGCCATCGAGTTCATCCTCGCCGCGCAAGGCTCCCTCGACCGCGTGGTCGCCGAATACCTCGAAGCCGACAACCCCGCCGCCGCAGCCTCCGACGTGGGCACCGGCAACATGTAGGCAAACATAAGGCGAAGCTGTGCTACCCTTAGGCATGGACATTCCCGCCGAGCTCGCCTGGGCCCACCCGGTTACCGCCGAGTGGTTCACCTGCAAGTTCGGCACCCCTACCGAGCCCCAGACCCACGGCTGGCCTTCCATTCTGGCGGGAGACCCGACCCTCATCTCCGCCCCGACCGGCTCCGGTAAGACGCTGGCAGCCTTCCTCGTATGCATTGACCGGCTCCTCCGTCAGTCGATCGACGGCTCCCTCGCGCCCTGCACCCAGGTCGTCTACGTCTCACCGCTCAAGGCTCTATCCAACGACATCCAGAAGAATCTCGAAGGCCCGCTGGCTGAAATCCAGCAGCTCGCCCTCGAGCGCGGTTATCTGTCAACCGGCATCCGCACCGGCGTCCGCACCGGCGATACGCTGCCCAGAGAGCGCGCGGCCATGCTCCGGCATCCGCCGCACATCCTCGTCACCACGCCGGAGTCGCTCTACATCCTCCTCACCGCCGGCAAATCCCGCGAACATCTACGTCACGTCCGCACGGTCATCGTGGACGAGATCCACGCCGTCGCCGCCACCAAGCGCGGCGCTCACCTGGCCCTGTCATTGGAACGACTTGAGGCACTCGTCTGTGGCGAAAACCGCCTCTCGCCGGGAGCCTTCCTCACCGGCCTCGAACAGCCGCCGCAGCGCATCGGCCTCTCCGCCACCCAAAACCCCATTGAACTGGTCGGCCAATTCCTCACCGGCTCTCATCCCAGCCGGAAGCCTGCCACAATCATCCAGGTGGGCCGGCGACGGCAACTCGATCTTGCGATTGAAGTGCCTTCGGACGAGCTCTCCGCCGTCACAACCAATGGCATGTGGCAGGAGATCTTCGACAAGCTCGCCGCCCACGCTGAATCGCATCGTTCCACCCTCGTCTTCGTCAACACCCGCCGCCTGGTCGAGAAGATCGCGTTTGAGCTCAGTAGCCGTCTTGGACCGGAACACGTCGCCGCGCATCACGGTTCGCTCTCCCGCACCTTGCGGCTCGACGCGGAGCAGCGCTTGAAGAACGGGCAAATCAAGATTCTGATCGCGACGGCTTCTCTGGAACTGGGTATCGATATTGGCGATGTCGACCTGGTTTGCCAGATCAACAGCACGCGGGCCGTCGCGGTGGCGATGCAACGCGTAGGACGCGCGGGGCACTGGCGGGGCGCGGTCCCAAAGGGGCGCCTCTTCGCGACGACGCGCGACGATCTGTTGGAGCAGGCCGCGCTGGTCAAAAAGATGCGTGCCGGGGAGCTTGACCTGTTGGAGATTCCGCCCGCGCCGGCCGACGTGCTGATGCAGCAGATCGTGGCTGCCTGCGGGGCGGAGCCGTGGGAGCAAACGGCGCTCTATGAGGTGCTGCGCCGGGCGTACTCCTATCGCGACCTCACGCGGGCGCATTTCGACAAGCTGATTCTGCTGCTGAGCGAGGGGATTGAGTCGAGTCGCGGCCGTTACGGAGCGTACCTGCTGCATGACGGGGTACATGGCGTGCTGCACCCACGCCGGGGTTCCCGCAGTATTGCGATCTCGAACGGCGGAGCGATCCCCGACGTGGCGAGCTTCGCGGTCATCTTGCAGCCGGAAGGCGTGCAGATTGCCACGCTTGACGAGCACTTCGCGGTGGATTCGTCGGCGGGCGATGTAGTGCTGCTTGGCAATACGAGCTGGCGCATTCAGCGGGTCGAATCCGTGGGGCGCGTTCTGGTTGAGGATGCTCACGGCGCGCCGCCCAGCCTGCCGTTCTGGGAGGGCGAGGCACCGCAGCGGACGGGCGTGCTTTGCGACGGCGTAGGGGAACTGCGCGAGCGAATCTCTGAACTGACGCCGAATATTTTGCCGGCTCCTCTCCGTGCCACGCACCCGGAGGTGGCGACGGCGATTGCGTGGCTGATGGATGCTTGCGGAGTTTGTTCGTCAGGCGCGCTGCAACTAATAACGTATATCGTCTCCGGGCGCGCGGTCCTAGGCGCGGTGCCTTCAAAGACGACCATCATCGCCGAGCGATTCTTCGACGATGGTGGCGGACAGCAGCTTGTTCTTCATGCGCCGTTCGGCGGGCGGTTGAACAAAGCCTGGGGGCTGGCGCTGCGGAAGCGTTTTTGCCGAGGATTCAACTTCGAGTTGCAGGCGGCGGCGACGGACAACGGCATCAACATATCGTTAGCCGAGCAGCACAGCTTTCCGCTCTCGGATGTCTTCCAATTCCTCTCCGAGCACACCGCAAAGGAGCTTCTCGAACAAGCCGCCATTGCGTCGCCCATCTTCAAAAATCGTTGGCGGTGGGCGGCTGGACGATCCCTGCAGCTGCTGCGCATGTCGAAGGGAAAGCGGATCGCGCCGCAGATCCAGCGCACCCGCTCCGATGACTTGATGGCATCAGTCTTTCCGCAGGCGGCGGCTTGCTTTGAGACGATCGTCGGCGATATCCAGATTCCCGATCACCCGCTGGTACGCGAAGTGATGCAGGATGTGCTGCACGAGGCGATGGACCTTGATGGTTTGACCGAGTTGCTGCGCGGCATTGCGAGCGGAGCGATCCGCTGCCTGGCGGTCGACACGCCCGTACCGTCGGTCTTTGCGCATGAGCTGCTGAACGCCAATCCGTTTGCTTTCCTGGACGAGGCTGGTTTGGAGGAACGCCGCGCCCGGGCGACCTCCACCAGCCGGACGATCCCCGATAGCGTCCTCCAGCAGCCGGGGCGGTTGTCGCTGGAGGCGATCGCGACCGTGCGACGCGAGCTTTGGCCGGACGTGCGGGATGAGCATGAACTGCACGATCTGCTGAAGAGCCTGGTTATTCTTCCTCTTACACAGCTTGAGGAAGCATCCGGAACCCGGCATTGGCCGATGTTTTACGATCGTCTTCTGGAGAGCGGCCGCGCGCAAACGATTGAGTGGAACGGAGCTTCCGTTTGGATCGCCACCGAATGCATGGCCCATGGCGCGATGCTTTCCGCAACGTCCAGAGAAGCTATGGCAACCGGCGCCGTTACAGACGAACAAGCCATGCGGCAATGTGTCCAAGGGTGGTTACAGATACTGGGGCCTACGAGCGCGAACGAGCTCGCGGAGCGTCTCGGGCTTGAGGCCGCAAAGGTTTGTCAGGCCTTTTTGACAATGGAGATGCAAGGCTTGCTGCTGCGAGGTGCATATGAGAGGCCAGCCACGCCTGATGAGCATGAGATGGAGTGGTGCGAGCGGCGGATTCTTCAGCGCATCCACCGGCTGACGGTCGGCACATTGCGGAAGCAGGTCGAGCCGGTCTCCCCGGCGGTGTTTATGCGGTGGCTGCTGGGTTGGCAGCATCTTGCGCCGCAGACGCAGCTGACGGGCGAAGAAGGCGTGCTCGATGCATTGACGCAGCTTGAGGGATTCGAGGCACCGGCGATTGAGTGGGAGCGCACGTTGCTGCCGGCGCGAGTAGCGGACTACGATCCGCGTTGTCTGGACGCGCTTTGTCTTTCGGGGGCGGTGGGTTGGGGACGGGTGTCGCCGCATCCGGCCTGGGCGGCGGGGGAGGGAAATGCGCCGCGCCGGGTGATCCCCACCAACGCCGCGCCGATCACGTTCTTCCTGCGCGATTCGGCCGACTGGCTGCCCCATGCGTTGGCGCAACAGTCGGTTGAAGAGGCGCGGCTCCGGCAGGCTTTGAGTCCCGAGACGATTCAGGCGCGTGCGTTGCTTAAGCAGCGCGGCGCGTGTTTTGCCGCGGATATGCAGCGTGTACTGGGTTTAACGAAGCAGCAGATACAACACGCGCTCTGGGAATTGGCGACGGCCGGCTTGGCCGCCGCCGACGGATTCGACCAGCTGCGCGCGATGATGGACCCCCGGCGCAAGCCTCTTCAGAGTGCGCCGGAGAAGAGGGTTCGCAGCACGGCGGGACGTTGGTGCCTGTTTACGGCGGAGAGCCACGCCTCGCCAACGGCTATCGAACAGGCCCGGCAGACGGACGCGGCGCATGAGTCCGCAGCGAAGATGCTGCTGGCGCGCTATGGGGTGCTCTTTCGCGACCTGCTGGTGCGGGAATCGAATGCGCCGAAGTGGCGCGACCTGCTGCATATTCTGCGGCGGCTGGAGGCGCGCGGCGAAGTGCGGGGCGGACGGTTCGTTTCGGGGTTTGGCGGGGAGCAGTTTGCGCTGCCGGAGGCGGTGGAGAGTCTCCGCGCGGCGCGTAGTCGCGAGTCGCATGACATCATTCAAGTCGCGGCGGCCGATCCGATGAATCTTGCGGGCATTGTCGTGCCGGGCGATCGTATTCCCGCAATTCCAGGCCGCTGTGTCCGGTTTGCGAACGGCGTCGTCGTTCCAGATGAAGGGACCATGTCGGCGCAGCGATCGCCGGTTCGCGGGCTCGGCACCGTTCCTCCCGAACTTCTCACAGTACCGCCGCGAGGCTTAGGATTGTTTCAGGATGCCTGACGCCACTCCACATACCGCTTCTCCGCTCGATGCCACCTCGCCGCTCCAAGAGGAGGACTTCTATTATGAAGGGCCTTACATGGTCTTTACGGCGGCGTATCACCTGAAACGCGGCTACTGCTGCAATTCGGACTGCAGGCACTGCCCTTACAAGTAACGGATTATCGCTGCCCGAGGCTGCCGTCGAGCTTTGCCGCGGCCTGATTGACGACCGGCGTCATACCGCCATGCAGGGCGGAGGCGTTGAGCATCATCAGCTTGATGCGGTCGTCGGCAACGTACTTTTCCAAAGCAGGTTCTTTCAGCATGCCGCGCGCGATATCGAAGCCGTTTTCGCAGGCGACCGCCAAGGCATGGAGCATCTCTTCTTCCTGGCCTTGAGCGGCATAGATCTTCGCCATCTCAAACTGGAAGCGGGCACGATCTTCAACCGAGAGGATATGGGCGGCAATGCCCGCGCCCGTGTTGTGCTGATAGACGAGCGGGTCAAGCCTGAGGGCTTCGCTAGCCTCTTTACGGGCGTTTTTGTAGTTCTTCAATTCGAAATAGGCGGTGCCCAGATTGGCATGGAAGACCGCGACCGTTTTCTCAAGTTTGACGGCCTTTTTGTAGTCGGTAACGGCGGCGGCGTATTGACGCGCGAGATACTCGGTAGCCGCCAGATTGTTCCAGCCTTCGGCATTGCGCCGGTCTAGCTTGAGGGCTTGCCGGAAACAACCTTGCGCGAGCACCATATTGCGAAGCTCAAGCTGGGTGAGGCCGAGCTTATTCATCAGAGAGGCCGTCCCGCCGCCTCGCCGGATCGCGTAGTTGTAATACTGAAGCGCGTCCTCCGGGAAGCGCCGGATGCGGAGCAGGTCAGCCTGTAGTTCAAGGGCTTTAGGCGTCGCGGTGGCTGGATCGGGCAGGTGCTGCTGCACATTCTTCCATTGCGGATCGTCATGGCGGCTATAGCTGGGTGTCTCGGCAACAAGACCCTGCGCTGACAGGTGCAAAGGAAGTGCTGCAAGCACGACAAAAAAAAGGAGCAGCGGAGGCTGGCAGAGAAGGAGAGATCGGAGGGAAGCGCGCATGGTGGACCACCCGGGAACGATGACGAGCAGGACGAACACATCATGCGCCGCCGATGTGGGGCTGTCAACCAGGATATTACTTGAGGGTGGAAACCGGGACTCCCGGGATAGGAGCCGGTGTGGCGGCGAGCGGAGCGGTAATCATCATGGCGAGCCGGGGAAAGCTGAAGCTGCCGCCCGCGTCGTCGATTACGTTGACCTGGCAGATATAAGTGCCGGGTTTCAGCTGCGCCAGCGGTACGTCGAACTGGAAGGCGACAGCTCCTCGTTCGGGCGTATTGAGAGCGGTCGCCTCGACGAGCGGCGTTTCGTAGACTTTGGCACCGCCGCTGAGGAACTCAATGCTGGTGAGGACGCGAACGGGACCGGAAGTCCGGCGGCCAAGACCGGGCGAGGCGGCCTGCACGGGAGCGGACTTCTGCCGGGCCGGATCATAGACCTCGTAGAGGAAGTAAAGGTGCTGGTCGGGGCGGAAGACATGCGGGATGTTGGGAATCCACTCGACACCATCGCGCACTAGCGGACTGACCGCATTTTTGGCGGTGTTGGGGGCGCGCTGACTGGCCAGGACGATGGAGCTGAGTTTTAGCGGCGACTTGCGGAGGTCGGGCACCTGGAGGTCCGTCTCGAAGCTGCCCATGTTGCCGGTCTGGTTCTCGCGGACGACAAACTTCAGGTGGTATCTGCCGGGCGCGAGGGTGAAGCCGGTGGAATACTGGATGTTCTTGCGCTGTACCTGCTGCGAGGCGTCCAAGGCCAGCTTGACCGTCTCGCGTACATTACCGACAGGGATGTTCTGCGCGTTCTTGACCTGACCGATCACGTCCAATGTCGCTTTGCTGACATCCTTCACCCGCAGGAACGGTATCTGCGATCCGGGAACGATGAGTGAAACCGGGACGAAGAAGCGATTGTCTTCCAAGCGGAAGTAGAGGGCCTGGAGATAGACGGCTACGTCAGTGGCGGGCAAGTCGCTGCGAAGCTGTTCGGTGAGCTGGAGCTCGCGGTCTTCCGTCTTGGCGTGCTGGAAGTCGGCTGGAGCGTAGTAGCCGGGACGATATTCGAGCTTGGCGTCGGGGCGGTTGAGCTTGACGGTGAGACGCCGGTAACCGCCGTCGCGCGCCGGATTGGTAGAGCGGAAGCCGACGATATAGTACGCTTCGGTGTCGCGCTGGATGGCCTGGAATGCGGGGGCGAAGTCGTTCGAATCGAAGAAGGCCTTGCCGCCGGTGTCGGAGCTGAGGGTACCGAGCACCTCCTGCGAGCCGAAGTTGGCGTTCAACCGGTTCTGCATGGCCGCGCCGCTATAGGCCGCCGTGCCGCGCAAGCTGCCGGTGGAAGCATCGCCGAGCGGGGATAGGGCTTCGAGGCCGCGTGAGTCGACGCTATAGATGGCCATGTTGGCCTTTACCGCTTCATTGGTGGCCGCGCGCATCGAGGCTTGATTTTCGATGCCTTGCCGCGTGAGGCCGCCGGAGAAGTAGAGCATCGACTTGCGCTGGTCGACCCGTTCGAGGGATTTGGCGATGGTGCGGATGGCGTAGAGCTCGCGGTCGGTGTTGAGGTCGTTGTACTCGGAATCGTCGGCGGTGAAGGAGGAGCTATCGTCGGCGGTGCCATCGGTGGTGCCGCCCTGATTGCCGTTGGCGAAGCCGGTGCCTTCGGTGCCGTTGTACTTGCCCACGGCGGCGAGCAGCGCGGCTTTGTCGTTGGTAAAGTCGAGGTCGAGCGAGAGGGCAGTGGCGAGGCTGACCACGGAGACGAGGTCGGCCGGTTGCATCTGTTTGTGGATGTAAGTTTGGGCGGCCTCGACGGCGCGGTCGACGTCTTCGGGCTGCATACTGCTGAGGTCGAAGAACATGACGATCAGCCGATGATCGCGGAGCGCACCCGTATCTGCGGCGAGATGCGGGTTCAGCAGATCGGCGACGCTCTTGCCGGTAACGGTAGACCTTTCGTTGAGCACGGCGGCCTGGTCGACATTTTGATAGTCGAAGCTGGCGATATGCTGCGGCTTGCCGTTTTCGAGAACGGTAAAATCGGCGGCTTTGAGATCCTTGATCACCGCGCCGGTCTTTTTATCGCGGACCACGACGTTGGTAAGCACGATGTTCGACTCGACCTTGATTGTGGTAACGGGCGCGTTGTCCTGTTGGGCGGCTGCGGCATGGCACAGAAGGAACGCCAGGAACGTAACGAGGCCTCCGCGCTTGAGCTTGTCTTGACGTAGCATTAAGCTCCTCATGTTCAAAACCGGTACCGCGCTAATACATTCAGGTTGCGCTGGGCGGCGGTGGAGGTGACCTGGCCGAAGGTGAGCGAGTTGAGCGTGGTGTCGATGCCGTAATATTGCACGGTGTTGAAGACATTATTCGCGGTCACCCGCGCTTCGAAGCTTCGTGTCTCTCCGAAAGAGACTGTCCGCGAAAGAGAGGCATCGATTCCCACGATGCCCGGTCCTTCAATGGAGCCGCGCGATGCCGTACCGTAAAGTCCGGTAGCCGGAGCGGTGAAGGCCGCCGGGTTGAACCACTGTTGGATTCGTCCCGCGCCGGAGATGGGCACGGCGAAGTCGCGGTCGGGGCGAAGCGCGTTGTTGGAGCCGGTGTTGGTCTCCGCCACCGTGGCCACATAGTGCGGCGTGTAGTAGGGTCCGCTTGCAAAGGTGTAGTCGCCCGAAACGGAGAAGCCGTCGAAGGCGCTTGACCAGAAACCGCCCTTGGTAAAGAACAGGCGGTTCGGTCCAAAGGGCAGTTCGAAGACGAAGTTGCCGGTCACCCTATGCCGCACGTCGAAGGAGCTGTTACCCTCTTCGGCGTTCAGATTGAGATCGTTCTGGGCGACCGTGACGGCGGTTCCCCCGATGGACGAGGCATCGTCGATGGAGTGGCCATACTGGTAAGTCGCCTGGAGCGCGATGCCTTTTTGCAGTCGCTTGCGGACGTTGACGGTGAGCGACTCGAAGCGCGAGTAGCCGAGCGAATCTTCGTAGTTGAAGGCCTGCGCGGCGGGGTTCAAGATGCCGAGCGCGGTGCGGTTCGGCGCGCGGACGATGTCGAGCGAACCGCCTTTCGCGCCGTTGAAGCCGACGTTGGCGACGATGCCGAGGGGAAAGGTCTTTTGGAGGTCAAGATTCCATACCTGGACATGGCCGAGGCGATAGTCAGGATTGACCGCGTAATTGTTCTGCACGGGCGCGGTGGAGCAGTTGAAGGAGTGGGCCAGCGTCAAAATGCCGCAGCCCTGCTGGTTGACGATGTTGGTCTGCGTGACGGCGAAAGGCGGCTGAAACGCGAGCTGCCGTGCGAAGGAGGCGTACTGGCCGGTGTTGTAGCTGATGCCGTAACCCCCACGCAGGACGGCGTTCTTGAGGCCCTTTATCCGGTACGCGAAGCCGAAGCGCGGGGAGTAGAGGGCGTGGTCGGGATTGACGAGCGAGCGGGGAAAGCCGCCGCTGTAGGGTCCGGCTTGACTCGGCTGCACGGCGGCCACCTGAGAGAAATCGGCGTTGTGGTCGAGGTTCACAAGGCGATTATTCTTCTCCACATAAGGCGAAAAGTATTCGTAGCGCAGGCCGAAGTTGAGGGTTACGCTGGGTAGGACACGCCAGTCGTCCTGGGCGAACCAGTCGAAGACATTGGCGCGCAGATACGTCTTCTGCAATCCGGCCTGGATGGAGGCTTGCTGGGGCAGGCCTAGAAGAAAGTCGGCGAAGCCCGCGCCGCTCGGCTGCTGGACGGTGCTCCGATTGGTGGCGGAGGCGGCCTGCGGGCTCTGCGTGGCGTAGCCGGTAAAGGTGAACGCGCCAAGCACGTTCGGCGAGCCGATGGAGTCGGCATGAACGCGCCGGAGGTCCAGGCCGTAGCGCATATTGTGCTTTTTATGGCTCCAGCTGATGAAGTCCGAGAAGGAGATCGTCTGATTGATGGTGTTGTTCGGCGAGACATCATTGAGGCTGGTGAAGCCCGAGAAGTTGAGCGAGGGCACGCCATAGTTGAAGGGATTGCCCTGGATGGCGCTGCTGCCGACGGCGATACCCGCCTGGAGCGCGGGATTGAGCTGGCCATTCGTCAGATAATTCTGCGTCGTGCTGTGCGATCGGTTCCAGTTGACCGAGGCATTGTTGTTCAGACGACCGTAGCCCACGGTGTAGCCTGCTGTAACGCCGTAGCCGTCGGAGGCGGTAGTGCCGCCAAGAGGAAGAAAGATGTTGCGATTATCGGAGGCGCTATGAGAGTAGCTGCCATTGAAGTTGATATTCTGCCGCAGGGATTTAGGGCCGTTCGTCTGCTGACGTCCGCCCCCGCCGCCCCGCTGCCGCCCG
>CAXTRY010000088.1:241-11596 GCA_964246805.1 uncultured Acidobacteriaceae bacterium | reverse complement strand
GGCACTCCGCTCTCCATGCCCTTCGAGCACAAATACATCTATCTCGTCCAAGGGAGAAAGTTCAACATCACCGATCTATGGCCAAAGAAGAAGGACTACATCTAAACAAAAGAACCTTGCCATGCGCGACGGCGCTCGACAAGGTTCTTTCGCAACACGGGGCCAATCCTTCTTAGGCTTTCTTCCAGCGGCGTCGCAACGCCGCAAGTCCGGCTAAACCGGTGCCCATCAGGGTGAGCGTCCCCGGCTCAGGCGTCACCGAGGTTGTAGGCGGAGGGCCGCCCGCCGTGAGTTCCCCGGAGACCACCAGCCCAAACGTAGAAGAAGAACCGGAATTGAACTGATTGTCGATCTTCCCCGTTGCGATATTGACCTCCCAAACCGTTCCCGAGGGGTCGGCCGTCCAGAAGTCCGTTCCGTTGGGATCGAGGTTGAGGGCAAAATCGCCGCCATCGTTTCCGGGAAGGGTGTACGTCTTAAGGATATTGCCGGATGCATCCAGCAGGAGCGCATGGGTACTATCCGCCGCGAGCACATCCTCGGCATAGGGTCCGCTTGGAATGATCCGAATCGCATACACGCTGGCCGTGAGACCGGAGGCGAACGCCTTATTCTGGGTATGGGTTGCCAGATCGTAGCTCAGAATGGTCGTGCCCTCGCCGTCATAAAGCAGCGTGTGCTGATCCGCCGCCAGGTCGATCCAATCGGTACTGTTGGTACCGTTGCCACCCTGCACGGTGTATGTTGCCGTGGGCGCTCCTCCCGCGCTTGAGTATTGAAGAACTGTGTTGACCCGAGCTCCTCCCACCAGAAAATTACCCGATCGATTGATAAGGATGGACTCGGGCGTATTCGACGCCGTCATGTAAGCGGAACTAACCAGATTTCCGTTGGAATCGAACTTGCTGATGTTCTGCGCCCCGAAATTGGTTACGAACAAGCTGCCCGACGAATCGAACGCCATGCCGGTCGTATACGTCGTGTTGGAACCATCGTTCAATGTTTCCAGCAGCGTTCCCGTGGGACTGAACACCTTTACTTGACTGTTACCGGTAGCCACGGCAACGCTGCCGGTTGGAATGGTTACGGCCAGGGCCGGAACGGCCGCAACCGCGCAGACGAGCGAGGAGAGAACAAGACGTGCGTAAGGCATATGGAACTCCTTGAGGAAGTTTTTGAGTTGCTTATAAGTAAGTAAGGGCCCGAGGAAGCCAGCATACAACGGACTTTCCAAATTGCACATTAATCTTCGGTCACCCAGGATTGTTCGATATTCCGCGGGTAGGGCCAGAGAACCCGGGCACGCTTTGTTCAGTCCGGGCCAATGATTAAGACCGTCGCTGGTACTCTCGCTGCATGGACTCAGCCGCCGATCCATCCCGCGACACCGCCCCGCGCGACGCCCTCCGCCTCGCCGCCCTCTTCGCCGCGATCAAGCTCCTTCTCCACATCGCCACCAACCTGTGGCAGACGCATCTCGGCTACGGCTACTTTCGCGACGAGATGTACTACATCGTCTGCGGACGGCGGCTCGCGTGGGGCTATGTCGACCACGGCCCGCTCGTAGCTATACAGGCGCGGCTGACAGAACTACTCTTCGGCGACTCCCTCGCCGGCATACGAATGCTCAGCGCGCTCGCCGGAGCCGGACGCGTCTTTCTCACCGGCATGCTTGCATGGTCGCTCGGTGGACGCCGCTCCGCGCAAGCGCTCGCCATGACCGGCGTCCTCGCCTCGCCGCAGTTCCTCTCGATCGACAGCTATCTCTCCATGAACTCCGCCGAATCCCTCTTCTGGATGGGCTGCCTCCTCATCCTCATCCTCATCCAGCGCGGAGCCTCGCAACGCTTTTGGCTCCTCTTCGGCGCGCTTGCCGGGCTGGGCCTGCTCAACAAGCCTTCCATGGCGTTCTTTCTTCTCGCGTTGCCGGCCGCTTTGCTGCTCGTCCCCGAGCGCCGTCTCCTCGCCACCCGCTGGGCCGCCGCCGGGGCCGCCCTCATGCTCCTCATCGTCGTCCCATACCTCCATTGGCAGGCGCAAAACCACTGGCCTACGCTTGAGTTCCTCCTCAACGCCCGCCACGAAGGCAAGGTCCCCCCACTCTCCCCCCTGCTCTTCGTCGCCGTGCAGATTCTCTATCACGATCCGCTTACGATGCTCGTCTGGGGTGCGGGCCTGCTCTGGCTGCTCTTCGCCAAAGAAGCGCGTCAGTGGCGATACATGGGCGTCGCCTTCCTCCTCTTCCTCGATCTGATGATCGTCCTCCACGGCAATCACTACTACGCCTCGCCCATTTACCCCATCCTCTTCGCGGCGGGCGGCGTGGCCTGGCAGCAGTTCCTGTCGCGGCGCGCCGCCCCGATCGCCTTCGGCCTCATGGAAGCCGCCATGATCGCCCTCGCCGCCGTCTCGCTACCCTGGGGCATCCCCGTCCTCGCGCCCGAGCCGTGGCTCCGCTACATGAAGGCCACCCACCTCTACACTCTCTCCCTTTCCGAGCACGGCCAAGCCCTCGACCATCTCCCCCTCTTCTTCGCCGACCGCTTCAGCTGGGCCCAGGAGGTTGAGATCGTCACCCGCGCTTACGACGCCCTCTCACCCCAAGATCGCGCCCGCGTCGCCATCATCACCGGCAACTACGGCGAGGCTAGCGCCATCGACTTCCTCGGCCATCTGCATCATGCGGGCCTGCCTCCAGCCATCAGCACCAGCAATAACTACTTCCTATGGGGACCGCGCGGCGCGACCGGCGAACTCCTCATCGCCGTCAGCCCGCAACAACCCTATGTCCTCCGACGGCACTACCGCCATGTCGAGGTCGTCGGCACCATGGACAACCCCTACGCCCAGGACAACGAGCACCTCAACATCTATCTGCTCCGAGGCCGTGAGAAAAACCTCACCGACGATTGGCCGAACCTCAAGAACTATTTCTGAGGCCGAATGCCGCCTGTGCTACGCTGCTTCCACCTCCATGCACGATCCAAAGCATGAACTCCCCCGCGTCCTGAACGCCGCCCACGCGACCTCCATCGTCGTCGGCATTATTATCGGCAGCGGCATCTTTCTGGTTCCGCGCGAGATGATGGCCGCCGTCGGCAGCGCGCGCGGCGTCTACGCGGTATGGATCGCGGGCGGCCTGCTCTCGCTCTTCGGTGCCATGACTTACGCCGAGATCGCCGCCGCCCGCCCCAACTACGGCGGCGAGTATGCCTTCCTCCGCGAGGCCTACGGCGACCTCATGGGCTTCCTCTACATGTGGACTCAGATCACCGTCGCCAAACCCGCCTCCCTCGCCACCGTTGCCGCCGGCCTCGCGCGCGTCCTCGGCACCTTCGCCCTCTTCAGCGTTTTCAGTCGCCCAGCTTTCGGCCCGATCCTCTGGGGGCAGCTCTTCGCCATCGCCGCCGTCTGGGCGATCACGCTGCTCAACATCCTGGGCACCCGCAACTCCGCCAATGTCCAGCTCGTGCTCACCTGGCTCAAAGGGCTGCTGATCCTCGTCATCGCCGCCTTCTGCTTCGGCGCGGGCGCGGCCCACGGTGGGTGGGCCAACTTCTCCACGACCTTCGCCGGAGCGCGCGGCGGCTTCGCCGGTTTTATGATCGCCCTCGTCGCCGCGCTCTGGGCCTACGATGGCTGGTCCGACGTCACCATGATGGCTGGCGAAGTCGAGCACCCGCGGCGCACCCTACCGTTAGCGCTCGTCGGCGGGGTAGCCATCGTCGGCGGCCTCTATATGCTCACCAACGCGGCCATCCAGTATGTACTGCCCGCCGCCGTCATGGCTCGTTCCGATCGCCCAGCCGCCGACGCCATGCGCCTCGCCGCCGGACTTTGGGGAGCGGGCCTCGTCTCCGCCGGAATGGCCGTCTCCATCGCCTCCACCTTCGTCGGATCGTCCCTCTCGGGCGCGCGCGTTCCCTTCGCCGCCGCCCGCAATGGCCTCTTCTTTCAGCAGCTCGCCCACGTCAGCCGCTTCAAAACACCCTCATCCTCGCTCCTTCTGCAAGCCACCCTTACCTCTCTGCTGCTGCTCGCTATTGGCCGCTTCCAGGCCCTCTTCTCGCTTGCTATCTTCGGCGAGTGGCTCTTCTACGCCCTCACCGCCAGCACCGTCTTTATCTTCCGCGGGCGAGACGGCTCCAGGCCGCGACCCTACAGCGTCTGGGGCTACCCCGTTCTGCCGGCCTTTTTCATCGCCGCCGCTACTGTCCTGCTCGTCTTCTCCTTCGCCGACCAGCCGCGCAATTCGCTTCTAGGCACCGCCATTATCCTGCTCGGCATCCCCATCCACTACCTCTTCCAGCGGCGGCGGCGCACGGACGATACTCTAGAACTGTGAAGCGCTCCAACCCCAAGCTCGGCCAAAACTTCCTCATCGACGAAGCCGCCCGCCATTCTATCGCCGGTGCTCTAGGCGATGTAAGCGACCGCACCGTCATCGAGATTGGCCCCGGCCGCGGAGCCATTACGGACATCCTCGCCAGCCGCGCGAAACGCCTCATCGCCATTGAGCTGGATCGCCCCCTGGCCGCCGAACTCCGCTTCCGCTTCCGCGACCAGCCGCACGTCGAGATCATCGAGGCCGACATCCTCAAGACAGATTTCGTCTCCCTTGCCGGCTCCGCCGATGTCATCGGCAATCTGCCCTACTACATCACCTCGGACATCTTCCTGCATCTCTTCGCCGCGCCGAATCTCCGTCGCGCCGTCCTGATGGTGCAACGCGAAGTAGCTGACCGCGTCGCAGCCGCGCCCGGTGTCCGCGATTACGGTTTGCTCTCCGCGACCACCCAGATGTACGCCCGCGTCGACAGCCTGTTCACCCTGCCGCCCACGGCCTTCTCTCCGCCACCCGACGTCTACTCAACCGTCCTGCGCTTCCACTTCGCCCCGCGTTTCGCGGAGCTGGCCGTCCAGCCGGCCGCCTTCGGCGCTTTTCTCAAGAAAAGCTTTGCTCAAAAACGGAAGACGCTCAGCAACAATCTCCGTAACACCGGATACACAACACCGCAACTCACCGCCGCCTGGCCAGCGGATCTTCCGCCGCAAGCCCGCGCGGAGTCGGCCACGCTCGAACAGATGGCCGCCCTCTTCCGCAATCTAGGTTAGGTTACTTCTTGCCGGAAGCGGCCGGCGCGGGTGCCGAGGCGTGGGGAGCCGGTGCCGGTGCGCTAAACGACGGATGCGGCGCGGCGGCGGGTGCCGAGGGCCGCGGACTGTAAGCAGGCGTCGACCGCTGCGGCTGCGTATTCGGCACAGGGGCACGGCCATAAACGACAGGCACTCCCGGACGCCCGGCTCCCGCCGATCCCGGAGCCGCTGCGCCACGCTGCACTCCCGTCCCTCCGCGAACTGTCCCGTAACCCGCTCCACTCCCGGCTGTATTCCCGTAGGTCATAGGCGACTGTTGGCTAAACGGCTGATGGTTGAACGATTCGCCGGACAGCTGACCGGCAAAGCCCGCCGCGCCCTGCCCCGGCTGCACTCCCAGTACGGCCGTATGCGTCGCCCGGTTCACTGGATAGTCGCGCAGCAGCCCCGCGCCGATCGACGCCCCGCCCCGCGTCGTATAGCCGAGAGCCGTTCCGCGCAGAGGCACGGCGCGTACCCCATTAATCATCCGCTCATGGGGCGCAGCCGTTACAATCACACGCGGAAGAGCGCCGCCCACCGTCACGATCGGATGCAGACCGGGCCGGTTCGGACTCGGCGGCCGGTGAATAGGGTAGCCATGCGGAGCCAGCCGGATATTTACCAGACCAGGCCCATAGCCACCGCCGTAGCCGCCATAACCACCACCGTAGCCAAACCCGAAGTTGACGCAGTTTCCAGCCGGTGCCCATCCCCAGCCAAAGCTGTTCCAATACGACCAGCTGCCGCACCGGAACGGCGTCCACCCCCAGGGATATGCCGAGGCCCACACATACCCCGCCGTCGGGTACCACACCCAGCTTCCATTGCCATACGGATCGAACTCCGCCGAATCCCCACCCTCCGGTTGCCAAACCTGTCCTTGCCCGCCGGTGTCATACCAGGTCCCGTTCGCGTCCAGATCGGACCACCCATACCCCTTGTCGCCCGCGTAACTGCCGCGAGCGTCTGTCTGACGTGCGGCGGCGTTGGCGGCCTGCTCATCCCGCGTCTCGTTCCAGCCGTCCCAGGTATCGGGCGCAATCTCCTCCGTCAGAAAATATCGCCCCGCGCCCGATACATCGGCGCGAAAGGTCTCGCCCGCGCGCACATCCGTCGCATAGCTTCCCGGACGCTCCACATGTACCCCGCCGCTGAGTACCGCAATTGCGGGCGGCGGCTCATCCAGACTCACCCGGACCGTCGCATTCTCCATAGGATGCACCCGGTCGTCACCCGCCGAAACCGTATAACTGATACCCGGCGCGGCGCGCAACTCAAAATAAGCCAGCCCTTGCACGAGCGCGAGCTGTGTGCCCGACGCGCTGCCCAGGCGCGCAATCGTCATCGAGGTATGCGGCGTCAATCGCGCCAGGCTCCCGTCCTCAAACTCCACCTCAGCCTGCCCGTCGTCGCCCGTTACCACCGACTCCCCCTCGACCAGCGGCATGTTCAACAAGCCTGGATCGCCGGCCGTATTGTCTCCACGATCAATACGAACAAACCCCGCGGTGGAGGTCAGGCGGGCAAGATGTCCGGGCGCGGCCTGGCCCAGGCAGACGACGGAGATCGACGATGCCAGCACAGTAATCCAGCTTTGCCTTAGAACACTGCCAAAAACACTCATAGCCGCCCCGCACTGCTTCGTTAGCTTCGAATCATTAGACGCCCGCCGGAACGTCCCGTCTACTTCGTTTTTACAGCTGGGTTCTCTACCCGGTCGAGCAGCTTGCCCGCCCGCACCCGCACCCGCTCAATCAGGTCGTTATCGGCGGCAATCGACCGCAACGTCCCTGCGATTGTTTCAAGCCCCTGCGCCCGCCCATCGTCCACCGCGGCCGCCAGCCCGATCATCTCCGCGTCCAGCCCCAACCGGTCGAACCGCCGCTTGAAGTCGAGAGCCCGTCCCGCCTCCAGCGTCAACTCCGTCCCCTGGAAAAGCTCCGCCAGCTGTAGCGCGCCCTTATTCTCCGTATAGTTGAACGTGCAAGTCGTCTCAGCCTCCGCGTTCCTGTACACCACCGTCTTCATTCCCGTATCGGCGATGTTCTTCAACTTGGAAGCGCACGGCGTCTCCGAAGCCCGCATCGCCGCCGCCGCCTCCAATGCCCGGCGCACCGTCTCCGCGCTGAACGTCAGCGTCTTTTCGACCGTCTGCGTCTCCGCCGAACCCGCGCGCGGCATCTCCGCATGGTAGCTTCCGCCGCCATCCTCGCGCATCTCAAATCGGTAATGCGGCACCGGCACACCCGGCGTAGGCCGATCGAAGCGAAACGTAATCTGCTGCTGGGCCACGGCGCTCCCGCACACGCCAAGCAGCAACGCAATTCCAAAAAGACTCCGGATCACCGCCTCTGCCCCTGCAAGGTCTGCGCCGTATGAATGTGGCAGATCGCGATCGCCAGCGCATCGGCCGCGTCCGGCGACTCCGGCGCGACGCTCAGCTCCAGCAGCCGCGTCACCATAAACTGCACCTGCTCCTTCGCCGCCAGCCCATACCCCACCACCGCGCTCTTGATCGATAGCGGCGCGTACTCCACCACCGGCAGCCCGCTCACCGCCGCCGCCAGCATCGCCACCCCGCGCACTTGCCCCAGCTTCAGCGCCGACTTCGCGTTCGCCGAGAAGAACACCTCTTCGATGGCCACCACCTCCGGCTCATGCAGCGCCATCAGCCCCGTCAGCTCCGCGTAGACCTGCGCCAGCCGTTGCGGCGCCTTGTCCTTCTTGTTTAGCCGGATCGTCCCCGCCACGCGATGCACCAGCCGCGGCAGCCGCGCCTCGCAGTCCACCTCGACCACGCCATAGCCCGTAAACTCCGTGCCGCAATCGATTCCAAACACCCGCATACGCCGAGTCTACCGGATAACTGCCGCGTGTCAGGCAACCCGTCGCTACACAGTTACTCCGCCCCCAGCGTCGTCCCCACCCAAACCAGGACCCCCAGCAAGCCCAGCACATCGCCCACCATCACAAGCCCCGCCCCAACCGAAAAACAAATCGCCGTCCGCAGCCGGAAACACGCTCGCAACACAAATGCAAACGTAAGAAAACTCAGCAGCTGCAAGACGGTAAACCCCAGCGTCCAAAGTACCGCCGCTCCATGCAGATGCCGGATCGCAAGCCCCGCGCCGCCGAAGCTATGCAGCCGCGCCCGTTCCTCGGCCGCCAGATTCGCCCGCATCGCAAATCCCAGCGCCGTGGCTGACAGCGCCCAAATCGCGCCCGCGCCCGCCAAACCGGCCACGCCTCGCTCATTTCGCAGCCAGCCCACTAGGATCCACGCAGCGTACTTAGCCTTGCTTGGAACAAATCTCGAGCACCCCAACGCCCGCCGAGCGGAATCAGGTCGCTCATTCATTCCTCCACTTCAGTCCCTTTATACGCTCCGTCTATTTACTGATCCCTTCCATCGGCGAGCTTGCCGTCGCATACAACTTCCGCGGCATCCGTCCCGCCAAGTATGACTGCCGCCCCGCCAGCACCGCATGGCCCATCGACTCCGCCATCAGGATCGGGTCGCGCGCCCCGGCGATCGCCGTATTCAGCAGCACCCCATCAAACCCCAGCTCCCACGCCCGCGCCGCCACGGAAGCCCTCCCCACCCCCGCCTCCACAATCAGCGGCACCTCCGTAATCAGCTCCCGCAAGATCCGCAGATTGTTCTGATTCGATAATCCCAGCCCCGTCCCGATCGGTGCTCCCAGGGGCATCACCGCCGCCGCCCCCGCGTCGATCAGCCGCTTCGCAAACACAATATCATCCGTCGTATACGGCAACACCGTAAACCCTTCTTTCACCAGCACACGGGTCGCTTCAAGCGTCGCCTGCACGTCCGGATAGAGCGTCGGCAGATCGCCGATCACCTCGATCTTGACCCAATCCGAAAGCCCAACCTCGCGCCCCAGCCGCGCCGCCCGGATCGCCTCGTCCGCCGTGTAGCATCCCGCCGTATTCGGCAGCAGAAAATATCGCCGCGGATCGATAAAGTCCAGCAGAGACTCCCGGTTGCGGTCCAGGTTTACCCGCCGCACCGCCACCGTCACCATCTCCGCGCCCGAAGCCTCGATGGCCGCCTGCGTCTCCGCGCCATCCTTATACTTGCCCGTGCCGACGATCAGCCGCGACTGAAATGCCCGTCCCGCAATCACCAAAGGATTCATACGCCCATTCTAAGCCCGGGCCTTGATACGTGAACTTAAAGCAGAAGGCCCGCTTTCGGATGAGAGCGGGCCTTCCGGCGGTGTACTGGTGGGATTGACTTGAGGCGTCCACACTCGTGCATGGGCCGCTGCGGGTATCTGCGAACTACAAACTGCTGAACCGCTGGGACTAGAGCTGGACGCTCTAAGCCTCAGTCACCTCACGTTGTGTTGTGCAACATTTACAGTCAAATTTCATAGGCTGGATCATCCTCCTTTCCCGTGTAGATGCAGAGTAGCGCAGCTATCCCACCGGCGTCAAGCGAGGCTGCCTTCCCTCATATTTCCCATAACCTTCATCTTCTAGGGCACGCAAGTGGTCTAAGCTGAAAACTATTCTCGATACGACAGCTTCTCAACCTCTAAGCCTTTAGGACGATCTTTTGACCGCACAATCAGCGCCGCGCCCCAATACTTTCGTAAGCCGCCGGGTGCGGACGCTTCTGGGTATTCTCGCTATCTTGTCCGCTTTCAGTTTCTACCCCGCTCATGCCCAGGACGGCGCGCCCGCCCCGATCCCTGACGAACAACCCAGCTTCATGAAATACCTGGCCGCCCGTGGTTTGCACGAAATCGATCACGAACGCTGGAACGCCTACGGCCAGTTCACCTACATCTACGGTTGGAAACAGGCCTTCAACGCTCCCTACACCAACTTCAACGGCAGTATCAACTCTCTCCTGCCCAACCCCGAGCAGAGCTTCACCGGCACCGCCACCCTCTACGTCGGTGTCCGCCTCTGGCAAGGAGCCGAGGCCTACGCCGTCCCCGAACTCATCTCCGAAAAACCCCTCTCCCAGCTTAAAGGTCTCGGCGGTGCCATCCAGGACTTCGAGCTTCAAAAAGGAGGCGCCGAAACGCCCACCCTCTATCGTTCCCGCGCCTTCCTCAAACAAACCATTGGCTTCGGCGGCGACCGGCTCACCTCCGAGTCCTCGCCCACCCAGCTCGGCACCAAGTACGACAGCCGTCGCCTCGTTCTTATCGCCGGTAACTTCAGCGTCCTAGACTACTTCGACAAAAACGCCTTCGACATCGACCCCCGCCAGGGCCTCTTCAATCTGGCCTTCCTCACCTACGCCGCCTACGACTTCGCCTCCGACGCCCGCGGCTACTCCTGGGGCGGCGTCGGCGAGCTCTACTGGGACAATTGGGCCGTGCGCTTCGGCCGCATCACCCCGCCCAGGCAGCCCAATCAGCTGCCCGTCGACTGGCGCATCCTGAAGTACTACGGCGACCAGATCGAGTTCGAACACGACCACAAGCTCCACGGCCAGGACGGCTCCCTGCGCGTGCTCGCCTTCCGCAATCACGAAAACATCGGGCAGTTCCGCGACGCCATCGCTGCTTTCCAGGCCAATCCGCAGAACAATGCAGCGAACTGCACCGCCTTCAACTACGGCTCCAACAACCCCACCGCCCCCGACCTCTGCTACGTCCGCAAACCCAACGTCAAGCTCGGTATCGGCGCCTTCGCGGAGCAAACCCTCGTCAAAGGCGTCGGCGTCTTCGGACGCGCCATGTACGCCGACGGCAAAACCGAGGTCGACGCCTACACCTCCAGCGACCGCTCCGCCTCGGTCGGCCTGCTCGCCAAAGGCGCCTTTCGCCGCCGCCCCAAGGACGTGACCGGGATCGCCTACAACGCCAGCTGGATCTCCGACATCCACGCCCAATACCTGGGCCTGGGAGGCATCGACGGCTTCGTCGGCGATGGCCGCATCCGCGCCAGGCCCGAAGATGCCCTCGATCTCTTCTACAGTGCGAACTTCCGCAAAGCGCTCTGGTTCGCCGGGGACTACCAGCACATCGCCCACCCAGGCTTCAACGCGGACCGCGGCCCAGTGAACATCGTCAGCTTCAAAATCCACGGCGAGTTCTAGCAAAGCTCTGGTGGGGCGCCCGGATCTTCCGCTCACCTGCCCTCTCCCGAGCGGCGCCGCCGCAGAGTGCAGAGAGGGCAGCGTCCCGCTTCTCGCGCCGCATCCCCATGTACCATAACCACACCCGAGCGCAC
>CAXTRY010000088.1:0-231 GCA_964246805.1 uncultured Acidobacteriaceae bacterium | reverse complement strand
CAACGCCTGTCGCCCGCGCCGAAACCCTGAGACTCGTCCGCAGGCTCCACCTGTACTTCGGCCTGTTCATCGCCCCCGCGCTGCTCTTCTTCGCCTTCACCGGCGCCGTGCAGACCCTCAGCCTGCATGAGTCCGCGGGCACCTCCTACGCGCCGCCGGTCTGGCTCGCCAGGCTCGGGCAACTGCACAAAAACCAGACGGTCACGCAGAACGGACGCAAAGCGCCACGCC
>CAXTRY010000087.1:8915-11632 GCA_964246805.1 uncultured Acidobacteriaceae bacterium | reverse complement strand
GGGTATAGGAGACGAGGCCGTCGGCGGGAAGGCGATGGCAGACTTCGGCGAGGTTGGCGGCGGTGTCGCGGAGGAAGCAGATGTTGAGGGCGGCGGTCTGGTCGAGGGTGAGCGGCGGAGCGAGGCGGGTCTTGACGCGGCCGGGGCGTGGGGCTTTGGCCATGACGGCGAGGGCGCAGCGGGAGGCACGGCTTGGGTCAGGCTGTGCCGGGTTGAGAATGGGGTAAGGCATGATCTAAGCGGCGCTCCAGGTGGCGGCGGCGTGTTCCTGGGGGAGGGTGGCGGCTTCGGATTTGGCGCAGACGGCGTATTGATACCAGCCGTCGTACTCGAGGGTGACGGAGCCCCACGGCTGGGAGTGGATGAGGGCGGCGAAGTCGGGGCGGGACATGACTTCGGCTTGCTGGGGCTCGCGGTATTTGCCGGCGGGGCTGGTGGTAAGACGGGCGAGGAGCCACATACAACTGAGGGGAAGACGGGTGCGGAAGCCGGAGGTGGGCTCGGCGATGAAGCAGCGGCCACCGGGGCGGAGGACGCGGAGAATCTCGGCGAGGACGGCTTCTTTGTTGGGGACGATGAGGAAGAGGCGGGAGACGATGACGGCGTCGATAGGGCCGGGGAGTTCGGGCAAGGCCTGAGCGTCGCCGTGACGGAAGGTGCAGTTGCTGAGGGAGCGGATGCGGGCGCGATGCCGAGCGCGGGCGATGAGCTGCTCGGAGAGGTCGACGCCCGTGGTGGAGACCTGAGGATATTTCTGAGCGAGCTTACAGGCGTAGAAGCCGGGACCGCAGCCAAGTTCGAGGACATGAGTGCCGGGGGCGGGGCCGTCGGCGGGGAAGAGGGAGTGCGCGATTTCTTCGGTGTGGTCGCGGAAGAGGTATTCGCGGCAGAGCGCGTAGAACCAGGCCCATCGTTCGAAAAGGCTATCTGAATGGGGGGCGGCGTGGGCTTCCGTTTGCGGGAGGGAGCCCGTGGCCGTCTTACAATCGCTTTGTTCCATGCTGGACCCTGTTCCTCGAACGATGCGCGGGGTTTCCGCTGTTGTTGGATTAGCGGAGATTGTTTTGGTTACGCGTTCCATCGTAATCCTGAAGTTGGGCGGCGCGCCAGTATGCGGAGTTGGCCGTAGCGGCGATCAGGAGGCGCGTTCCATGGAGTCAAAGAGGGCGGCCAGGTCGAGGGAGATCGTGTCTCCGGCGGTGAGCTGCGCGGCCTCGGTCCACGTGCCGTCCACGAACAATTTGCCGGAGCGTGTGGCGGGATCGATGATCCAGAGCGATTCGACGCCCATGCGCAGATAGTCTCCGGCGCGTTCTTGCATGTCGGAATAGGTGTCGTCCGGGGAGAGGATTTCGATGACGAGGGCGGGCGGCTCGAGGAGAACGTCGGGGTGCGGACCAACAGAAACGAGAGCCACGTCAGGGATGCGAACGCGCGATGGAGAGACCTGGACGCGCTGTTCAGTCACAACCATGAGATGGAAGGTGCGTTCCCGGCCCATGAACCAACCGGCGAGGAGGGCCTGTATGCGAGAGTGTTCAAACTTGCCCACGTTGCGCTCCAGCAGTTCTCCATCCACAAACTCGCGATCGGGCCTGTAGATTGTGTGTAAGTAATCGCCGAGGTGAACTTGTATGGAGGTAGCCATGATCTCTCCTTGGGAATTAGTCTAGCATCGTGTCGAGGCGGTTTTTACCCCGCATGGAGGGTGGATCGACTTCGCTTCGGGGTGCTGGAATGCGGATTCTGCTGGTGGAGGACGAAGGGCGGCTGGCGGAGAACGTGGCGGCGGCGGTGCGGGATGGGGCCGGGTTCGCCGTGGATGTGGCGGAGGATGGAGAGACGGGGCTGGACCTGGCTGGATTCGGGCATTACGATCTGATCGTGCTGGACCTGATGCTGCCGCGAACGAGCGGGGCGGGCGTGTTGAAGGCGCTACGGGGTCGAGGCGACCGGACGCCGGTTCTGGTGCTGACGGCCAGACAGGAGACGGCGAGCGTGATCGAGATGCTGAACCTGGGAGCGGACGATTACTTGGCGAAGCCGTTCGATCTGGGCGAGCTGCTGGCCAGGATAAAGGCACTGGTGCGGCGCGGCAAGGGGGTGGCGACGCCGATGCTGCGGGTGCGCGATCTTGAGGTAAATACATTGGAGCAAAGCGTGCTGCGCGGGGGGGCGGCCATTGAACTATCGCCGACGGAGTACCGGATTCTGGAGTACCTGCTGCATAAACCGAAGGTGGTGGTGTCGAAGCGGGAGTTGCTGGAGCATCTGTACGACTATAACTGGGAGCGGCACTCGAACGTGATTGAGGCGCATGTATCAAACCTGCGGAAGAAGCTGGACGCGGGGGATAGGCAACCTTACATTCAGACGCTGCGGGGGCGCGGGTATAAGTTGCAGGTGGAGGCGAGGCTGTGAGAGTAGCCGCGGGAAAGACGTATTCAGTAGCCCGGCGGGTAGTATCGCTGGTGCTGCTGGTGGAGGTGCTGGCCGCGCTGGGGGTGACGGGGTTTGCATTTTTTTATGAGCGGCACGCGCATTTCAAGGCGTTTGAGATGGGGCTTCGCGGGCGAGCGGACACGGTGATGGGGGCGGTGGAGGACGCGGATGACGCGAAGCTGGGAGTGATGCTGGATACGACAGACCTCAGGCTGCCGCGAGAGGATGTATACGCGGTGCGGGAAGAACGCGGAAAGGTGCTGGGCGGGTCGGCG
>CAXTRY010000087.1:217-8905 GCA_964246805.1 uncultured Acidobacteriaceae bacterium | reverse complement strand
AGGTGCGGGGACGCGATTATCGCGGGGTGCGGCTGCGCGGAGTGCGGGTGGTCGATCCGATGGCGGCAAACGTGCGGCATTCGATCACGGTGCTGTATGCTTCGCCGACGGAAGAGCTTTGGGAGGCGGTGTTTGGGGCGGTTGAGGTATTTGCGCTGGCGAATGGACTGCTGATTCTGGTAACGGCGCTGGTGGTGCCCGGTCTGATCCGGCGGAGCATGGAGCCGCTGCGGTCGCTGGCTGTGGAGGCGGGGAGCGTCTCGGCGAATTCGTGGCGGTTTGCACCCGGGGAGCAAGTGCGGGCCGTGGCGGAGCTACAGCCGTTGGTGGCGACGATGGAAGAGGTGCTTGGGCGGCTGGAGCGGAGTTTTACGCAGCAGCGCCAGTTTGTGGGAGATGCGGCGCATGAGTTGAAAACGGCGGTGGCGGTGGTGAAATCGTCGATACAGCTGCTGGAGGTGCGGGCGCGGACGGCGGCGGAGTACAAGGAGGGGCTCAAGCGGTGCTATGCGGATTGCCTGAGGATGGAAGAGCTGGCGCAGAAGATGCTGCTGCTGGCACGGGTGGAAGAGGGGCCGGTGGAAGCGGGAGCGCGGACGGAGCTGGAGGCTGGGATCGGGAAGGCTATCGAGGAGCTACGGCCCTTTGCGGAGTTGCGCGGTGTGCGTATAGCGGCGCGGGGTATCGGCGGTGCCGTGGTGGGGGTTACGCCGGAGATGCTGCGAAGTTTGCTGGTGAATCTGCTGATGAACGCGGTGCAGCATAGTTCGGCGGGAAGCGAGGTGGGGGTGCGGGTAGCACAGGACGAGGTTGAGGTCCGGCTGCGGGTGGAGGACGCGGGGGTGGGGATTGCGGCCGCGGCGCTGCCGTTTTTGTTCGACCGGTTCTTCCGGGGGGATGCTTCGCGGTCGCGAAAGACGGGTGGGACCGGATTGGGGCTGGCGATTTGTAAGGCGATCGTGGAGCGGGCGGAGGGACGGATTACGGTGGAGAGTACGGAGGGGCGCGGGACCACGGTCTGCGTGGCGCTGCCGATTCTAAGGAGTCAGATCATGAGACCCTCCAGCGAGGACGAGGTGCCCGTGTCTACGATGTTGATCGCGTCGATTCGGTAAAGCGCCTTCAGCTTGTCTTCAGCTTGTCTTCAGCGAGTCTTCAGCGAGCAGGGTGGAGACTGAGCTGTGTTCCGAATACCTATTCTGGAGAGTGTTATGCGTTTTAAGCAGCTGGTGTTGAGTCTTCCCTTGGCGGTGTGCGCGATGGTGCCGATGGCGCACGCGCAGGATGGCCCCTATGCGGTGATCGACAAGTGGACGGTGGGCGGCGAGGGCGGATGGGATTACCTGACGGCCGATCCTTCGGCGAGCCTGCTGTACCTGACGCATGGGACGCGGGTGGAGGTGATCGATACGAAGACGGGCAAGCCCGTGGGGTCGATCACGGGTTTGAAGGGAACGCATGGCGTGGCTCTCGACGCCGAGGGCAAGTATGGGTATATCAGCGAGGGCGCGGGCAATAACGTCGTCGTCTTCGACCGGAAGAGCTTTGCGAAGGTACAGTCGATCGCGGCGGGAACGAACCCGGACGGGATTGTGTTCGAGCCGGTAACGAAGACGGTGTGGGCGTTCAACGGGCGCAGCAACGACGCGACGGTGATCGATACGGCGGCGATGAAGGTAGTGGGGACGATCAAGCTGTCGGGAAAGCCGGAGTTTCCGCAGGCGGACGGGCGGGGCGTGGTCTTCGTGAACATCGAGACGAAGAACACGATCGTGCGGCTGGACGCGAAGACGATGAAGGTGACGGCGGAGTGGCCGCTGGCGGGTTGCGATTCGCCGAGTGGGTTGGCGATGGATCGCGAGGGGCGGAAGCTGTTTCCCGTGTGCGACGGCAAGGTGATGCCGGTGGTTGATGCGGACTCGGGCAAGGTGCTGAAGCTGGCGGCGATCGGCAATGGGCCGGATGCGGCAGGCTTCGACGCAAAGGATCATCTGGCGTTCAGCTCAAACGGCGAGGGTACGGTTTCGGTAGTGGATACGTCGTCGGCGGATTATAAGACAATCGAAACCGTGCCGACGCAGAAGAGCGGACGGACGATGGCCTATGACTCGGGCATGGATCGCATCTATGTCGTCGCGGCGGAGATGGGTCCGGCTCCGGCAGCGACCGCGGAGAACCCGCGGCCCCGGCCGAGCGTGTTGCCGGGCAGCTTCTCGGTTCTGGTGCTTGGTCGCAGATAGATGGCAAGGGGGGTGATGTGTGTGCGCCCCCTTGCTGCATCGGATCGTCGGACTTAAGCACATCGTGGCCCGCAAGTCGGGTTATGCTGTGCGTTCGGCAAACTTTTGTCGCGACGTGTGCTTGAACCATTTGCCGAACCGCAGCCTTACTCCCCAGAACACCAGCAGCACCAACGGCAACAGCCCCAGCACCATGAGCAAGACCGACCCACGCCAGCGCGCGGGAAATACCTGCTGCTGTCCTATAAAAAACGATCCCGAAGCAATGAACAGACCGAAGCTCATTCGCCATGCATGCCGGCCAATCCGCGGCGCTCCAGTGATTCCTCCGCGCGCCAGCATGCGGATATCGCCTATCGCCGCCAGCAGCACCACCGATCCCAGGAAGAACGACATCCCCGCCGGTACTCCGTTCATCATCCGATGCGGCCTGTGCAGTGCCTGCACGCCCAGCGGCCACAAATAGGCCTCGACCCCGAACGCGAACAGCAACGCCACCCAATCGAACGCTCCTGTTCGACCGTCCTTGTGCCTTCCGGTCAACCACGCCGTCAAGATCATATATAGGGTAATGAGCCCTCCAATGATGTTAGGCGGTTCGTCTCGCATGTACGCGATGATTGCTCCGGTCGTCGCCAGGCAGAGCATTCCGCCTACAAACACTTGTCCGGCAACGCGATGCATCGTTCCACACTTGCGCACGACCATCGCAAGAGTTCCCGCCACCAGACCTACGCTTCCACCGCAGATATGAAGAATCAGTAAAGGTGAAAGTTGCATGTGAGTTCCTTCGCCCGACCGGAGATTTTATCGTTGCGTACTCCTACGCGCATCATGCCTTTGCAGTTCCATTTATTTCGAGCGACATTTTATTGGGATTGCGCGCCTTTCGCTCCAGGCGTTGAGTCAACGGATATTAACTTCAGTAAGCACTTACCTCTCACTCGATACAGACGGCTTTAAGCGCATTGATTTGTCTTCAATGCTCTTTTAGGCAGCACGTCGGCGTGTCAGCCGGTAGTAGATGACCGGGGTGACGATCAGCGAGAGGAAGACGGAGAGGAGCAGACCGCCGATGACGGCGATGGCGAGGGGTTGGAGCATCTGGGAGCCGGCTCCGAGGGCGAAGGCGAGGGGAAGCATTCCGGCGATGGCGGCGATGGCCGTCATGACGATGGGGCGGAGGCGGCGCTGGGCGGCGTGGACCATGGCTTCGCGGGCGGGGTCGCGTTGGCTCTCGGCCTCCGCGGAAGCCACCTTAGGCGATAAGGCCGCCGAAGGTGGGGCACCCGGCTCGTGCAGTGGGCCTCGCAGTCCATCGGCGCGAGCTTCGTCTTCGGCCCGGAACTTTTCATCGGCGTCGAGGAGGAGGATGCCGTTCTTGGCGACGATGCCGATGACCATAATGAGGCCCATGAAGCTGGCGACGTTGAAGTTGGTACGTGTGATGAGCAGGGCGAGGACGACGCCGGCGATCGACAGGACGGAGCTGGTGAGGATGGCGAGGGGGGCGGATAGGTTGCGGAACTCGGCCAGGAGGACGCCGAAGACAAGGGCGAGGGCGAGAAGAAGGACGCGGGCGAGGTCGGCGAAGGACTTCTGCTGCTCCTGATAGGTGCCGCCGTACTCGACGCGGACCGTGGAGGGGAGGTGGAGGGCGTCGACGGTCTGGCGGACTTTGGTCATGGCCGTGCCCAGATCGGAGCCACTGAGCCGGCCGCTCACGATGATGAGCTGCTGGAGGTTTTCGCGGCGGATCTCGTTTTGCGGGGGCAGCTGCGTGACCTGGGCCATGGAGCCTAGAGTGGCGGTGTGGCCGGTGGCGGAGTTGAAGACGGTGTTCTGCATGGCGTCGAGCGAGGCCCGGTTGGCGGCGGGCAGGCGGACGCGGATGGTGTACGGGCGGCCGCCGACAATCATGGGATCGTTGGTGGGCAGGCCGTCGAGGATTGCGGTTGCGTCTTCGGCGACCTCGGTGGGCGTGAAGCCGAGGCGACCGGCGAGCACGGGGTCGATCTGGAAGCTGGTGGCGGGGCCGGAGACGGTGTTGTCGATGCCGTTCTGTGTGTCGACGACGCCGGGGATTTTTTGAATGGCGGCCTGGACCTTGGGTCCGAGATCGTTGAGCTGGGCCTGCGAGTTTGAGAAGAGCTTGATCTGGATCGGTTCGGGAGAATTGGAGAGGTCGCCGATCATGTCCTGGAGGACTTGGGTGAACTCCACGTCGAGCTCGGGTTCAGTCTTCTTGATTTCATCGCGCATGTCGGCCATGATCTCGTCGATGGGACGGGAGTGCTTCGGCTTGAGGCGGACGGTGAAGTCGCCGTAATTCGCTTCGGTCACGGCCGCGAGGCCTAGTTGCAGACCCGTTCGGCGGGAGGTGATGACGACATCCTTGTCTTCGCGGACGATCTGTTCGACGTGGGTAAGGACGCGGCTGGTCTCGGTGAGGGAGGAGCCCGCAGGCATGGTGTAGTCGAGGATGAAGGCACCCTCGTCCATGGCGGGAAGGAGGTCGGTGCCCAGTTGCGTATAGCTGAAGTAGCCGACGGCGATCAGGGCGAGGCAGGCGAGGGCGAGGAGGAGCGGATGGGCGAGGGCCCAGGTGAGGATGCGCTGGTGGGCGTGGAGGACGCGGCGCATGATTGGGCCGGCTTCGTGCTCCGGTTCGGCTTCGGGAGAACCCACCTTAGGCAATGAAGCCGCCGAAGGTGGGGCACCCGATTTTCTATCTCGCAAGAGGAAGAGGCTGAGGGCGGGGGTCCAGGTGAGGGCAAGGGCGAGCGAGGTGAGCAGCGCGGCGGTCATGGTGACGGCGAGGGCGCGGAAGAAGCTGCCGGTGACGCCGGTGACAGAGATGAGGGGAAGGAAGACGACCACCGGCGTGATGGTCGAGCCGATGAGCGGGACGGTGATCTCGTGGAGGGCCTTGCGGACGGCTTCAGTGCGGGATTGACCGCGGTCGCGGTGGACGACGATGTTTTCGACGACGACGATGGCATCGTCGATGACGAGGCCGATGGCGGCGGCGAGACCACCGAGAGTCATCAGGTTGAACGATTGCCCGATGATCCAAAGGAAAAGGATGGTGACGGCGACGGTGACCGGGATGACGAGGCCGGCGATGAGCGAGGAGGACCAGTCGCGCAGGAAGAGGAAGAGGATGACGCAGGCGAGGACGAGGCCGATAAAGATGGCGTCGCGCACGGAGGCGATAGATTCGCGGACAAGCTCGGACTGGTCGTAGAAGGGAACGAGATGGGTTCCGGACGGGAGCTTGGTATCGAGTTGCTTGATTTCGGCGGCTACGGCATCGGCGACCGTTACGGTATTGCTTGAGGGTTGGCGCGCTATGTTGAGCAGGACAGAGGGTTTGCCGTTGGCCGCGACCATGGTGTAGACGGGCATCGTGGACTGCTCGACGGTGGCGACATCGCCGACGCGGACAGGGGCACCGGCGGCGGTGGTCTTGATGACGAGGTTGCCGAGTTGGGATACATCGTGGGCCTGCGCGCCGATGAGGCCGAGAACGAGCTGGTGGTCGCCCTCGTAGAGGCCGGGGGAGTCGATGATGTTCGAGGCCTGGACGCCATTGACGACATCGAGCAGGGTGACACCGGAGGTTTGCAGGCGGGCGAGGTTGGGGACGATGTGGAACTCGGGCACCTGGCCGCCTTGAACGATGACGGTGGAGACGCCGTCGACGCGATTGAGGGGGGGCTTGAGATCGTAGGTGGCGATCTCCCAGAGGCGGGTTTGGGAGACGGTTTGCGCCCCCCTATCGTCGGCGGTGAGGGCATAGCCGAGGATGGGGAAGGTGGCGAAGGTGAGCCGGTTGGAGGTGAGCTTGGCGGTGGCGGGGAGGGTCTGCTGAACCTTGGAGAGGGCGGCGTCGGCAAGCTGGAGGGTGCGGAACATATCGACGTTCCAGGCGAAGAAGAGGGAGATTTCGGCCGAGCCGCGGCTGGTGGTGGAGCGAACGGTCTGGAGGCCGGGGACGGAGTTGATGGCGTCCTCGATGGGCTTGGTGATGGTGACCTGCATCTGCTCCACCGGCATGACGCCGTTGTCGACGCCGATGACGACCCGGGGGAAGTTGGTGTCGGGGAAGACGGAGATGGGGACCTGGAAGGCTCCGTAGATGCCGGCGGCGGTGAGGACGAGGATGAAAAAGAAGATGGTCTTGGCGGAGCCGGCGAGCCAGAACGGGGCTTCTTTGGGCGTGTCAGCCATTACGCCTCCGGTCGAACTTTTGGAAACGCGGATTCCCTTCGGGAATGACAAATAGAGTATCCGGCAGATGTAAGAGGAGCGTCATTTGTCGTCCGCGTCCTTGCCGCTCTTAGGCTTGGCGGTGGTTGGGGCGGCGGCATCGTCCTTCTGTTCGCCGGTAGCGATGTTGACTTTGGTCTTATCATCGAGACCGTAGGAGCCGGTGGTGATCACCGTGTCGCCCAGGGCGAGGCCGGAGAGGATTTGGACGGCTGCGGCGGTCTGGATGCCGACGGTGACGATCTTCTTGGCCGCGGTGCCGTCGGGGGCGATGGTCATGACGAATTTGCTTGACCCATCGCTTGAGGCCTGGAGAGCTTCGGTCGGGATGGTGAGGGCCTTGGGAACAGTACGCCCGGAGATGGTGGAGCGAACGGGGGTTCCGGCCTTGAGCTTGCCGTCGCTATTCTCGACGCGCAGCCAGACCTCGACGGTGGTGCTGCCGGGGTCGAGCGCGGGGGAGATGAGGGAGACTTTGGCGGGGACAGGATCGGCGATGCCGGGGATTTTGAGGGTGGCGTCACCGCCGAGTTTAAGTTGTTGGGCCTGCTGCTGGGCGAGGTGGAGCTTGGCAAGAAGCGCGGAGGTGTCCATGACGGTAATGACGGCGGTCCCGGCGGCGGCGGTTTCCCCGGCGAAGAGGGGGCGATCGGTAACGAGGCCATCGATGGGGCTGCGGATTTCCGTGTAGTTGAGTTGAGCCTCCGCGCCGAGATACTTGCCCTTGGCGGACTCGAGGGTTCCCTTGGCGGTTTGAATAGCGGCTTGGTTGGATACTTTCTTGAGCGAGGCGAGGTGCTGGGCGGCGATGTCGTAAGTCGCTTGCGCCTGGAGGAGGGTGGCCTTGGCGGTGTCGAGGTCACGACCGGGGATCGCGCCCTCCTGGAAGAGCTTGGCGCGAGCGCCGACGATGGATTGATTGAGCGCGAGGGTGGCCTGGGCCTGGGAGAGGTCGAGCTGAGCCTTGGTAAAGTCCTCGGGGACAGTAGCCTGGACGGAGGTCTCGTAGGTGGCCTGGGCGGCGGTGTAGGTGCCTTTGTTGTCAAGAGCGGCGGCGGCCAGATCCGCATTTTCCAGCGTGGCGAGGAGCTGCCCGGCGCGCACGCGGGAGCCGCGCTGAACGTAAAATTTGCGGACCGGCGCGGTGATCTTGGGCGAGATGGCAGCCTGGGCGAGGGGCGCGAGCGTCGCGTCGGCGGCGATCTCTTCGGAGATGGGTCCCTCGATGGGGTGGGTAGCCTGGACCTCGACCTCGGGAGTAGGAGTCGCCTCAGCAGCGTCTTTCTTGCAGCCTAGGGGCAGGAGCAGCAGACCGGCTAATAGGTAGTAAATGGGGCGCATGGTCACAGGGTTCCTGTCAGCAGCTGGAGGTTGGCGAGCGCGGTCTGGTAGCGGGTGATGCCGTCTTCGCGGGCGTTTTCGGCGGTGGTGAGCGAGGTCTGCGCGTCCACGACTTCGAGGACGGTAGCCTCGCCGGCGGTGTAGCGAAGGCGCGTGAGACGGAGGCTTTCGGCGGCGGTGGAGGCGCTGAGGGCAAGACTTTCAAGCTGGTCGTGGGCGACGGTCGCTTCGGCCAGGTACGTCTCTTCATCGGCGAGGAGGCGTCGCTGGGTGTTGGAGAGGACGATGCGGGCGGTGTCGCGCTGGATCTGTGCCTGGCGGACGCGGTTGTGCGTGGTGAACCAGTCCCACACGGGAATATCGAGTGTGGCGTAGGCGGAGTATCCGAGCAGGCGGGCACCGTCATAGCCGCGGGTCGCGAACTGGGCGGCGTCGATGCCGTAAGCGAAGTTAAGGCTCAAGTCGGGCAGGTAGGCGAGGCGGGCGGAGGTAACGGTGAGATCGGCGAGGCGGGAGCCGGCGAGGGCGGATTGCAGCTCGGGGTTGCGGCGGCCAAGGGCGGATTCCACCTCGGCGCGGGTGGGCGGAGCGGCGGGTATTGCGGACGGGTTGAGCGTGTAGGGCGCGCGCGGGTCGGGAAAGAGGAGGACGGCGAGATCGAGGCGGGCGCGATCGGCGGCGAGTTGCGCGTCGGCGAGATCGCGGGTACGCTGCTGTTCGAGCAGCTGAGCCTTGAGGACGTCGGCGTGGGCGACCTCGCGGGCCTGCTCGCGCTCGCCGGTCTGCTTGGTAAAGCCGGCGGCTTCGTTGGCGGCGCGCTGGGCTACGGCTACCT
>CAXTRY010000087.1:0-207 GCA_964246805.1 uncultured Acidobacteriaceae bacterium | reverse complement strand
CGGTAGAAGTGCGTGACGACGGTGGCGGTGAGGCCGCGGCGGGCGATCTCCAGCTCGGCGGTGGCGATGGCAAAGGAGGCCGCGGCGCGGCTGACGGCGTTGACCTGCTGGCCGCCGAGGGTTTCGGTGACGAGACCCTGGGAGACATACTCGTGGACGGCGTTATTGGCGATGAAGCGGGGGGTGGAGGTGCCGGTGGCGGTGGGG
>CAXTRY010000086.1:0-11834 GCA_964246805.1 uncultured Acidobacteriaceae bacterium | reverse complement strand
CGCCTCATCGTGCAGGGCATCACCGGCCGCGAAGGCACGTTCCATGCCAAGGGCTGCGCGGAGTATGGGACGAAGGTGGTCGGCGGGGTTACGCCGGGCAAGGGCGGGACGACGCACGAGGGCTGGCCGGTCTTCAACACGGTGGAGGAGGCGGTGGCCGAGACGGGCGCGAACGTGTCGGTCATCTTCGTGCCGCCCCCGTTTGCGGCGGACGGGATTCTGGAGGCGGCGGCTGCCGGGTTGCCGCTCGTGATCTGCATTACGGAGGGCATCCCGACGCTCGACATGGTAAGGGTGTGGGAGATCGTGCGAAGGTCGAAATCACGCCTGATCGGGCCGAACTGTCCGGGGGTGATCTCGCCGGGCAAGGCGAAGGTGGGGATCATGCCGGGGCGCATCCACAAGGAGGGCTCGGTGGGGATCGTGTCGAAGTCGGGCACGCTGACGTATGAGGCGGTCTACCAGCTGACGACGCGGGGGATCGGGCAGTCGACGGCGATCGGCATCGGCGGCGACCCGATCATCGGGACGACGCACATCGACGCGCTGAGATTGCTGAACGAGGACCCGGAGACGGAGGCGATCATCATGATCGGGGAGATCGGCGGGTCGGCCGAGGAGGCGGCGGCGAAGTACATCGCCGAGCACGTGCGGAAGCCGGTGGTGGGGTTTATCGCGGGGCAGACGGCGCCTCCGGGGCGGCGGATGGGCCACGCGGGCGCGATTATCTCGGGCGGCGAAGGCACGGCGGCGGAGAAGATGAAGGCCATGGCGGCGGCGGGGATCACAGTGGTGAAGTCGCCGGCGGAGATCGGGGAGGCGATGGCGCGGGTATTGGAGCGGGCTTGACCCGGCTGCTGCTTGATCCAGCAAGTTATTCCCTCCAGTTTGCGAGCATGAGCGGGAGCTTAATGCGCTCAAAATGGCGGGCGTTGTTGGTGACGAGGGTGGCGTCTGCCGCGATGGCATGGGCTGCGATGAGCATATCCATGTCGCCTATGGGCGTTCCGTCGATCCTGAGCTGATGTTTGATCTCGGCGTGGAAGTTTGCGGCGTCCGCATCCCAAGATAAGAGAGGAGTAACGGCCAAAAACTTGTTTACAGCTTCGTGCATGAGATGGTTTGGACGAAGTTGCTTCAGGCCGTAAAGCAGCTCCGCGCGAGTCATTGCGGAGATGCACAGATCGGCGGGAGAAGTGATCGCCAGATGGTGCTCGACGCGGCCATACCCACCCTTAATGATGTAGCTGGCGATATCGGTGTCCAGCATGTAGAGCACGTCAATCTTCCTCGGTAAAGAGTGGCTTTTCTTCAGCCGAAATGCGATTCATTGGACGATCGTTCATCCAATCGGGCGGAACGTCGATGCTCCGCACGAACTCGAAGAACTTACCCCAAACCTCGGCGCCGGGCTGTGTGGAGAGAACGACGTTTTGTGTCTTCTCGTCGCGGTAGATATAGACCTGATCGGTGTCGAAGCGAAACTCCGCGGGCAGGCGCACGGCTTGGCTTGCACCGTTTTTGAAGAGCTTGGCTACTTTGGGCTGGATCATGAAGTTGCCTCCGTCTATACAGGAGTATAGACCTACTCGCCATGGCGCTTTGCTTTAGACTGATGCATGCAGGCACACACTAAGGAGACTCACGTTGTCACAGCGCACATTCAGCATCATCAAGCCAGACGCCGTCCGGAAGGGGCACACCGCCGCCATTCTCGCCACGATTGAGAAGGCCGGGTTCAAGATTGTTTCGGTTAAACGGATGTCGATCTCGAAGGCCCAGGCCGAAGGCTTTTATTACGTTCATGCGGAGCGGTCGTTCTTCGCGGAGCTGACGGAGTTTATGTCGAGCGGACCGATCTTTCCCATGGTTCTTGAAAAGGATAACGCCATTGCCGACTTCCGCAAGTTGATGGGCGCGACCAATCCGGCGCAGGCCGACGAGGGGACGATCCGCAAGCAGTTCGCGTCGTCCATCGGAGAGAATGCGATCCACGGCTCGGACGCGGAAGATACGGCGGCGTTTGAGATCGGGTTTTTCTTCGCGGGTATCGAGTTGCAGTAGGTCCATCTCGGCGTTCGCCTATGAGTAAGGCGATTGCAAATGCAGACCACATTCGGTTTGACAGACAAGGGTAGATAGAAACGGCGGGGCTATTCGCTCCGCCGTTTGCGCGTCTGGCGGTGGATGCGAACGTGGGATACGATGCGAAGATGACGAACAAGGCATGGATTGGATGCGCGGCGTTGGCCGTGGCTGGAGTTCTAGGTACAACCGCAACGCGAGGGCAGGCGACGCCGACGGGTAAAGCGGCGGCTGCCGAGCCATTGACGGCGATGCCATACTCTCCGTCTCTCGACCTTACGAGCCTGGACAGGAGTGTCGACCCATGCGTGGACTTCTACAAGTTTTCGTGCGGCGGCTGGGAGAAAAACAATCCAATTCCGGCGGACCGGGCGTCGTGGAGCGTCTACGGCAAGCTGGCGAACGACAATGAGCAGTTTCTATGGGGCATCCTGGCGCGGGCGGCGGACGCTAAGGACCGGACGCCGGTGCGGCAAAAGATCGGCGACTACTTTGCCGCCTGCATGAACACGGCGGCGGTCGATGGGCGCGGGTACGATCCTTTGAAGCCGGAATTGGAGCGTATAGAGGCGCTCAAGACAAAGACAGCCGTTGCCGCGGCACTTCCGGGCATCGATCATGACCTTCCCGGAACGTATTTCTTCGACTCGAGCACGGAGCAGGATGCGATCGACGCAAGCACGGTGATTGCGGGCGTGGGCGCGGGCGGACTGGGCCTGCCGGACCGCGACTATTACCTGCTGACGGACGCAAAGAGCGAGGAGATACGGCGGAAGTATGTAGCGTATGTGGTGAAGCTGCTGGGAATGATTGGCGAGCCTGAGAAGCAGGCGAAGGAGGACGCGGCGTCGGTGATGCGGATTGAGACGGCGCTTGCGAAAGCATCCCTGACGCAGGTGGACCGGCGCGATCCGCACAAGATTTATCACAAAATGACGATCGCGGAACTCCGCGCGCTGAGCCCGGCGATCGACTGGCCGGCGTTCTTCAAGGTGCGGGGAGCGGCAGGACTGACCTCGCTGAATGTGTCGCAGCCCGAGTTCCTCAAGGCAGTGGACGCGGAGCTTACCGCCGAGCCGGTGGCGGCGTTGCAGGCTTATCTACGATTTCATCTGGCAACCGCGGCGGCGGAGAGCTTGTCGATGCCGTTTCGGCGGGCTCACTTCGATTTTTACTCGACCGTGCTGCGCGGGACCCCGGCGATGCCGCCGCGATGGAAGCAATGCACGCGCGAAGTGGATGAGGTGCTGGGCGAGGCGCTGGGCCAGGAATTTGTGCGGCAGACATTTTCGGCCGGGATCAAGGCGCAGACGCAGGCGATGACGGTGCAGGTAGAGACGGCGATGGGCCAGGAGATCGCCGCGCTCGACTGGATGAGCCCCGAGACGAAGAAGGAGGCGCTGCGAAAGCTTCATGCGATTCGAAACAAGATCGGATATCCGGACCATTGGCGGGATTACTCGGCGCTTAAGGTGGAGCGCGACGATTACTTCGTGGACGTGCAGCGGGCGCGCTTGTTTGAGAACGCGCGGCAGTGGGCAAAGCTGGGCAAGCCGGTCGATCTGCTGGAGTGGGGGATGACGCCGCCAACGGTCAACGCGTACTTCAACCCGCAGATGAACGATATCAATTTTCCAGCGGGTGTATTGCAGCCGCCGCTCTACGACAGCCGCCTGGATGACGCGCCGAACTATGGCAACACCGGCGCGACGATCGGGCATGAGCTAACGCATGCCTTCGACGATGAGGGGCGGCAGTTCGACGATAAGGGCAACCTGAAAGATTGGTGGACGCCCGCCGATGCGAAAGGGTTTGAGGATCGTATCAACTGTGTCCGCGACCAGTACGCCGGATACGTGGTCGTCGACGACATCCACATTAATTCCAAGCTGACGAGCGGCGAAGATGTAGCCGACCTGGGCGGCACGCTGCTGGCGTATATCGCCTGGAAGAAGCAGACAGAGGGGATGTCGCTTGCCAGCCGCGATGGATTCACGCCGGACCAGCGGTTCTTTGTCGGCATGGCGCAGTGGGCCTGCGACAATCAGCGTCCGGAGAATCTGCGAGCGGGGGCGTTGACCGATCCCCATTCTCCGGACTTCGCGCGGATCAACGGCGTGGTGACGAATCTGCCGCAGTTTGCCGAGGCGTTCCGATGCAAGGCGGGACAACCGATGGTGAAGGCGAAGGTGTGCAAGGTCTGGTAGCTGCTATCTCTTTTCAAGGAAAAGGTTTAGGTCGATTGAGTCGGCCATGGCCTTGTAACCGGCATCGCTGGGGTGCAGATGATCGCCGGAGTCATACGCCGGCAGGAAGACGCCGGGAGCGGATGGGTCGCGCGTAGCCTTGTCGAAGTCAATCACGCCGTCGAGATCGTGCGAGGTGCGAATCCAGTCGTTGACCGCCTGGCGCATGGTCTCGCCCGCGGCAGACTGGTAGCCCGCGCCGACGAAGGGCGTGAGCGTCGCGCCGATGACCTTAATGCCCTTGGTATGAGCGCGGGCCGCGAGTTGGCCGAGGCCGGCGATCAGGTCCTGCGCGGAGACGACATCGTGCGGGCCGCTGGGGTTGGTAGCCTGGCCAATGTCGTTGATGCTCTCCATTAGGACGACATAGTGGACGCCGGCCTGGGCGAGCACGTCGCGGTCGAAGCGGGTGAGCGCGCTGGGGCCGGTGTTATCGTGCAGGACGCGATTGCCGCCGATGCCTTCGTTGAGCACGCCGAGCTGCGACGTTTTCTTATCCGCTTGCAGACGGCGCGCGAGGAGGTCGGGCCAGCGCGCGTTGGCGTCCTGTGTGCTCTTTGCGCCATCGGTGATGCTGTCGCCGAAGGTGACGATGGAGGCAGCCGCCGCGGGGAGTCTAACGTCAATCCCTTTGAGAAAAGGCCAGGAGGTCATAATGGCGGGTTGCGGAAGAGACTTCATGCCGACAAAGTTGCCGGAAGCGGTGTAGCTGGTCTGATCGGCGAAGCTGTGGGCGCTGACGGTGGCGAGCGGTTGCGCGGGAACGAAGAAAGAGACGGCCAGGTTTGAAAGCGGCGGCAGGGTCAGGGCGGCAGGGTCGCTGATCGCGAGACCGCCCGCCGGGATGGTGATCGACGGGCTGCCGGAGAAGGTGAGGGCATTGGCGGAGCCCAGGGCTATATCCGCTTTGCCGGCACTTCGAGCGACATGGGCGGCCGCGATGGTCAGCGGATCGGTGCCGAACTCATTCGTAAAGGCGACGCGCACCAGCGGGCCACCCGCAGAGACGTGAACAATCTCGCGGAAGGTGGTACCGTTGGCGGCGATCATGCCGGGGTTGGCTGGTAACGCAACAGGCGCGGCGGCCCAGGTACCCACCCAACGGTCCGGTGGCTGCGGCTTGGCGGCAACGGCCGCGGGAGCAAGACAAAGCAGGAAAGTAAGCAGGCGGAGGAGCATGAGACCTCGTGATCATGTGCGCGATGATGGATTGGAGCGACGCCTCATCTTACCGCCATTTCTCAGGAACGTATCGCTTGACGTATAGTGACGGTGTTCCGGTGAGCATGTAATTTGTCCGCCGAAACGCAAGGGAGACACACGCGACGATGAAACTGGTACAAGGAGTTCTGCTGGCTATGGCTACCGCAATGACCGCACAGGGCGCAGTCACGAAGGCCGCGTTTGGCACGGCGCCGGATGGCACGGCTGTCGATATCTACACGTTGAAGAGCCCGGCCGTCGAGGCCCGCGTCATGACCTATGGCGCAATCCTTGTATCGATCAAGACGGCGGACAAGACCGGCAAGGTCGATGATGTCGTGCTGGGATACGACAGTGTCGCCGGGTATGTGGGCGATGGCAAAACGTACTTCGGCGCGATCGTGGGACGGTATGGAAACCGGATTGCCAAGGGTAAGTTCTCGCTCGATGGCCAGGAATATACGCTTCCCATCAACAATGCTCCGAACTCCCTGCATGGGGGCACGGTGGGGTTCGACAAGCACGTCTGGACGGCCAAGGAGGTGCCGGACGGCGTGGAGTTGACGCTGATCAGCAAGGACGGCGACCAGGGGTATCCGGGGACGCTGACAGCGCACGTGAAGTACACCCTGAAGGGGAGCGCCCTGCGGATCGACTACACGGCGACGACCGACAAGGACACGGTACTGAACCTGACGAACCACTCCTACTTCAACCTGTCGGGGGCCAGCTCGGGCAGTTCGATTCTGGACGACGAGATCATGCTGAACGCGGACCGGTATACGCCCGTGGACGCAACACTGATCCCAACCGGCGAGCTGCCGGGAGTAGCGGGCACACCCTTCGATTTCCGTCAGTCGAGGGCGATTGGAGCGCGAATCAACGACCAGAATGAACAGTTGAAGTATGGGGGCGGGTACGACCATAACTGGGTGCTGAACGGGAAGAACGGTGTCGAGAAGGTGGCCGCCAAGGTGCACGATCCGAGGACGGGACGCCTGTTGACGGTTACGACGACGGAGCCGGGGGTGCAGTTCTACACCGGGAACTCGATTGCCGGGCCGCTGCATGGCAAGGATGGCGGGACATATGTGAAGAACTCCGGGTTGTGCCTGGAGACGCAGCACTTTCCCGATTCGCCAAATCACCCGGCGTTCCCGACAACCGAGTTGAAGCCGGGGCAAACGATGCATAGCGCGACGACATTCACGTTCTCGGTGCAGCCCTAGGGTGCGGTTATAGGTGGAGCGTCGCACAGAAAAGCAGATTGGTCGACGGGGCTGGCGGTTGTGCTGGCCTCGTTGGTTTTGCTGCCGCTGCTCGGCCATAAGCTGCTGACGGACTGGGACGAGGGTATCTATGCGGAGGTTTCGCGCGAGATGCTTTCGGGTGGACGGCAAGGCTGGTTAGTGCCGCACTGGAATGGCCAGCTCTGGTTCGAGAAGCCGCCGCTAATGCCATGGATCACGGCGGCGTTCTTCCGGGTCTTCGGGGTGACGGAGTTCTGGGCGCGGGCCGGTTCGGCGCTTTCGGGCGTGACGATCGTGGGGGTGCTGCACGGCTGGCTCGTCCGTCGGGAGGGTCTGCTCGCGGCGTGGAGCGGCACGGTCGTGCTGTTGTGTACAACGGGATTCCTGCACGTCTGCCGGGCAGGGGAGATGGACACCCTGCTGTCGCTGGGATGCGTGGTCGCCTTGATCGGGCTTGCCGCCGTGGCGAAAGGGCGATCGCAAGGATGGTACTTCTTTTGGGCCGGCTTTGCGGTCGCGGCAATGACGAAGGGGGCTGCCAGTGTGGTGATCCCGCTGACGGCCGCCGTGTTTGCAGGCATGGAGCGCTGGAACTTACAAAAGTTCAGGTGGCGTTTCATACAGGGGCTGGTTGGATTCCTGCTGCTGGTGCTTCCCTGGCATCTCGCGATGTGGCGTCGGTTTGGGGCTGTGTTTACGCGCGAGTACTTCGGCTTCCATGTATTGGCGCGCGCCACGCAAGCGATTGAAGGCCATCGGACGCACTGGTGGTATTACGGGTGGGTCCTGCTGGTCTCGGCCATGCCCTGGGTGCTGGTCTTTCCCCTGGCGGCCTGGCGCTGCCGGCAACGGGGGGAGCTACGTGTCTGGGCGGTATTTGCGCTGGTGGTGCTGGCATTCTTCAGCCTGGTTCAGACCCGGTTGCCCCACTATGTTGCTCCTGTGTACCCCGCGTTGACGGTGATTGTTGCGGTCTACGTTGCAGGGGAGATGCGGCAGTTTCGTCGAGCGGCGGAAGGGCGGCGTTTGGTGGCCGCGGCACTGCTTGCGCTGCTTTGGGGGGGAACGGTGGCGATCACCGCAGGACCGCGCGGACGGCTTCACAGCGCCGCCGGTACCGGTGGATGGAGCGCGGCCGAGGAGCGGGAGGCGATCGGACTGCTTCGAGGCGCGCGTAGAGAGGGGATGCCGGGGCCGGTGCTGACGTGGTGGACGGAGCCGTCGCGATCGGTGGCGGCGAGCGTCTTCTACTCGCGCCTGAAAGTGGAGCAGGTGGAGGTAGGCGTGGCCGGCCCCAGCGCGAAACGGGAGCGGTATACGGCAGATGCGCGCAGCCTGGGGGAAGCCGCGGGGAGCCCGCAGCGGCTGATTCTGCTGGAGACGAAGCTGCTGCCTGAACTGCCGAGGGATTTCGTCTATCGCCGGTTGCGGGCGGGGCCAACCATGGAAGTCGGCACTATCCAGTGGCGAAGATTGGAGGCTCGCTGAACTTAGTTCTGCCGGGCTGGGTGGCCGAGCGAAAGAGGAAGACGCTGAAAAGTACGATCAGCGGCTCCAGTGGATGGCGGAAGCGGGCATGGGCAAGGACGAAATAGTAGGTGATCGGCAGTAGCGCGAAGGCCCACGCAAAAAAACTGGCGGCGGGAACATGACGGCGGAGCGAGAAAGCGAGTCCGAGCAGGCCGGAGAGGCTGGCGAAGCAGAAGAGCAGGACGCGGAAGAGCTCCACGCCCGGATGCGCATCGGCGGGGTGCGGTGTACTTACCCAGAAGAAATAAACGCGCTTGAGGGCGAGCTCCGCGAAGAGCTGCTTGTGAGTATGCACATAGGTGTCGGCGAGCTCGCCCTCGCGCTGAACGAAGAGGTGTTCGCCAAGTCGCTTGTACTCGAGGTACTTGGGCGCGTGGTCGGCGAGGGGAATCGTGGGTCCCCAGATAAAACCGTTGTTGCCTTCGAGGAGCGAGGAGTAGAACTCCGCTCCGAAATTGCCGCGGATGGGAACGACGGCGTGGAAGACGATGTAGTTGCGGATCATCCACGGGGCGATGCAAGCGAGGAAAAGAACGGCGGCCGTGGCGGCGCGGCCTGCTTCCGCGCGTAGCGGTGCGCCGTTGCGAACGGCTTGTAGAAGCATCCAGACGCCGCAGACGGGAAGGAACAGGACGAGGGTGGTGTTGGCGAGGGCGATGGCTCCCCAGAGCAGAGCGAAAATAGCCCAGAGACGGGTGGCATGTTGCCGCGGACTACCAACGCCGGCCAGGCGCAGCGCAAGGACAAGCACCCAGGTGAAGAGCAGGGTCGTGAGCGACATCTCCCATACCCAGCGGACGGCGTACTGCATGGCGGCGGGATAAAGGGCCCAGAGCCAGGCGGACCAGAGGGCGATCTTGCGGTCGCGATAACAGCGGACGGCGATTTCATAAAGGGGGAAGACGATGGCCGCGGAGAAGGCGCTGTTCACCGTGAGGATGACCCAGGCGGAACGCGGCGTGTAGACGCCGAAGAGCTTGAAGACGGCCGCGAGCAGCCACGGAAAGAGCGGCGGACACCAGGCGGTGGGGCCGGTGTGACCGGTGAACGGGTCGGCAAAGCCATGGCCGGTGACCAGGGCGCGGGCGATGCGTCCCATCTCCCAGCCGAAGGGAAAGTGGTCGTCCATCGGGTTGATGCGGTAGGAGTGGGCAAGGGTGATGTAGAGGACGCGGACGGCGAAGCCTGTCCAGAAGATCATGGCCGGAGCGCGAAACTCGTTAGGCGACGCTTGCTTCATGGCGTGACGGCCGGGAACGCGGATCCTCTTCCGGAATGAAGAACTGGAAAGCAAGGGCGGCTCGGCGGCATCAGAGGCGGCCTTCGCGCTTCTGGGCGATCACCAGGCCGCGTGGGGTAGGAAGGAAGACGCAGGAGAGCAGGCCTTCGGCTTCGAGGACGTGCGCGGCGTCGCGAACAATTTTGAGGTGCGAGCCGGCGTCGTGGATAAGAATGAGGCCGTGCGGCGAGATCTGCGGGAGGAAACGCTTGACCTCCTCGGCGCGGATAGGGAGGTCGGAGTCGGAGAAGAAGAGGTCGATCGTGCCTTCGACGATCATTTCGAGGGAGGACTCGTTGCGGAGGTCGATCCACTCGGCCAGGCCGGACGCGGCGATCTTCTGCCGGGCTTCGGCGAAGACGACAGGGTCGAACTCGCAGGAGACGATCTTGCCGAAGCCGTTGGCTTTCAGGCCTTCGGCGACCCAGAGGGTAGAGACGCCGAGAAATGAGCCTGTCTCGACAACTAACTCCGGCTTGACGGTGGTAACCAGCGTTCGCAGGAACTCCAGGACCTCGGCCTCGGCGGTCATGGAGTCGAACATGCGCCAGCGCTCGGGATGGGGGCACTCAGGGGTGGCGCGATGGTATTCAGGGAGCAGGGCACCGGCGGCGCGCGCGGCCTGTCGCATGACCTTATGCTCCTGCTTCAGCTTTTTCGTGAAGAGACCCATTGGGATGATTCTAGGTCATCCTCTCGGCTACTTCGCCGTGCGGTCGAGATCGAGGTTCAGTTCGAGGACGTTGACGCGTGGTTCGCCGAGGAATCCTAGCTGGCGGCCTTCGGTGTGTTTGGCGATAAGTTGCTGCACGGCGTCATCGGAGAGGTGGCGTTCGCGCGCGATGCGGGGGATCTGGAAGGAGGCGGCGGCCGGGGTGATGTGGGGGTCCAGGCCGGACGCGGAGGCGGTGACGAGGTCGATGGGGACGTCGATATTTGGGCGGTCGGGCTGGGCGGTCGAGGTATCCGCGGCCACTCGGTCGATCAGCTTCTTGTTGGTGGGGGCGAAGTTCGAACCGGAGGAGTTCGCCGCGTCGTAGCCGGTGCCCGCGGCCGAGGGGCGCGAATGGAAGTAGTTGGGGGCGGAGAACGGCTGGCCGATGAGACTGGAGCCGACAAGCCGGCCATCTTTGGTGATGAGTTGGCCGTTCGCCTTCGCTTTGAAAAGGAGTTGGGCGATACCGGTAACGGCGAGAGGATAGGCTACCCCGAAGATCAGTGTTGTGACGACGGTGTAGAGGACGGCGATGAGGAGGTTCTTGCGCATGGTGTGGACCTAAGCCAGATGGATGGCGGTGATGAGGATATCGATCAGCTTGATGCCGAGGAACGGAGCGATGAGGCCGCCTACTCCATAGATGAGCAGGTTGCGGCGGAGCAGCGCCTCGGCGGACATGGCCTTGTAGCCGACACCTCTAAGCGCCAATGGAATCAGTCCGACGATGATGAGCGCGTTGAAGATGACGGCGGAGAGGATGGCCGACTCCGCGTTGTGGAGGCGCATGATGTTGAGCGCGTTCAGGACCGGGAAGGTGGCCGCGAACATGGCTGGAATGATGGCGAAGTACTTGGCCACGTCGTTGGCAATGGAGAAGGTGGTCAGCGCGCCGCGCGTCATCAGGAGCTGCTTGCCGATCTCGACGATCTCGATGAGCTTGGTCGGGTTGGAGTCGAGGTCCACCATGTTGCCGGCCTCTTTAGCGGCCTGGGTGCCGGAGTTCATGGCGACGCCTACGTCGGCCTGGGCGAGCGCGGGGGCGTCGTTGGTGCCGTCGCCGGTCATGGCGACGAGCTTGCCCTCGGCCTGCTCGCGGCGGATGAGGTCCATCTTGTCCTTGGGCTTGGCTTCGGCGAGGAAGTCGTCGACTCCGGCCTCGCGGGCGATGGCGGCGGCGGTGAGCGGGTTATCGCCGGTGATCATGATGGTCTTGATGCCCATGGCGCGGAGTTGGGCGAAGCGCTCCTTCATGCCGCCCTTGACGATGTCTTTCAGGTGGATGACGCCGAGCGCCTGCTTATTTTCGGCAACTACAAGTGGGGTACCGCCGGAGCGGGCGACGGTCTCGACGGCGGCGCGGACTTCGTCGGGCAGTGCGCCGCCATTCTCCTTGAGGAAGGCGGCGATAGCGTCGGTGGAGCCTTTGCGGATGATTCTTCCATCCATATTGACGCCGGACATCCGCGTGGTGGCGGAGAAGGGGACGAACTCGGCGTTCAGGTCGCCGAGCTCGCGTCCGCGCA
>CAXTRY010000085.1:0-12052 GCA_964246805.1 uncultured Acidobacteriaceae bacterium | reverse complement strand
GACAAGAGCTGGCGCGAGGCCCCGTTCTTCTACTGGTTCTACACGCTGCTGATCGGGCTAGGCGCGGCCGTGGTGCTGATCCCGGACTTTCCAATGGTGAAGATCGCGATCCTGTCGCAGGTGCTGAACGGGGTGCTGCTGCCGGTGGTGCTGGTGTTTATGCTGCGGCTGATCAACAAGCACCAGCTGATGGGAGAGTACACGAACTCGCGATGGTTCAACGCGGTGGCCTGGTCAACGGTAGGGATCGTGATTGTCCTGTCGCTGGTGCTCATGTTCAACGGGATTGTTGGGTAACTTGCATTTTTTATACTTCGATCTAACAAAACAAAGGAGTTAGTCGACGAGGGACCTCTAAGTCGCTGATTCTTATATATCTTGCGCGCAAGATATATAAGAATCAGCGACTTGCACTCACAAGCATTCTGCATTGAAGCTGAAGCAAGGGTAGTCCTACTTCTAAGATACGCGATGGAGCATAACTCATGTGCAAACGCGATGAGACTTGTAAGTCTTTGCCGGTGAGGAGCTTGGGGCAGTTCTGGAGATTGGGAGGGACTTGACAAGCGGTTTATGGCTTTAAAAAAATGGAGGCACCGCTCGGGTGCCTCTGGGGAGAGTACTGCTTTACATAAGCAAGACTAGCCTTGCGAGGGTTCGATCTCCTGACCACAAAGGATGGTTCTTTCTCCACCCTTCGATGGAGGGCTACTGGCCCAGCGAATACGGCATGACGAACCTTCCCAGCTGCACCACGCCGTGGTCCGCCGGCGGCCATATGTGAAAGGACTCGACGCGCCGGATGGTGAGATCGTGCTTTGCCTCCACTGTTCCAAGTTCCTTGCCGGTTGCCGCCTCATAGAACCGGACGGCCAGCGACTCTTCGTTACGCGTCCACCCGAACACATACTGCCCGGCCGGCAGCGACAGGCCGCCGATGGTGACGGAAACCTGCGCCACGAGCCAGTTTGAATACTTCCCCTCGGCCGAATATCCCGCGGTAATCAGCACGACACCCGCCAGGAATCGCCCCTGGCCATCCGTGATGCCGGAAGCCGTCCGAAACTCCGTCTCGATTCGCTCCGCCACCACGGGAGCCCGGGCGGGAATCAGCTTTCGCAGCTCCGACTCCGCCGCCGGCCGCCATGCTTGCGGTCTCTGAGCGATTGCCGAAGCGCCCAACGCTGCCAGGCCCACTAAAAACTGCCGCCTATGCAAGATACACGATCCCTCGTTGCAGCGCCGTTGTCGCGGCTTGCGTTCTGTCCGTGACGCCGAGCTTCCCCAGCAGGCTGTTGATATGCGTCTTGACCGTTGCCTCGGAGATAAACAAGGCCGCGCCGATCTCTTTGTTGCTGCGTCCGAGTACGATCTGCTTCAGAACATCCGTTTCGCGCTCGGTCAGCGTTTGGCCGCTCAGCCGCCCGGCGAGCCGCTCGGCGACCGGCCCGGGCACCCGTGATTTACCCGCATGGACGGCGCGGATGGCCTCCATCAATACGTCCGCGTCCATCCCCTTCAACAGGTAGCCCTTCGCCCCCGCCTGCAGGGCGCGGAAGATGTCTTCATCTCCATCGAAGGTGGTCAAGACGATGATGCGGGCGTTAGGGAACCCCGCCCGGATACGCCCAATCGCGTCGACTCCACCCATCTTCGGGAGCCGCAGGTCCATGAGCGTCACATCCGGGGTGTGCTCGCGGAAGAGCGCGACGCCTTGCTCGCCATCGGCCGCCTGGGCTACGACCGTAAACTCCGGCATGGTGTTCAGCAGCGCGACCAGTCCCTGCCGCACCACGGCATGGTCCTCCACAATCAGTATCCGTATCGTCTCGCTCATACGCGTTGCTTTGAAGCATACGCCACGTCCGAGGCATGGAACAGCTTTGCGCGCGGTTCCTCCTTTCAGTGGAGCATCAACTCTGTTGTCACTTTCGTCCCATGATCGCCACTTTCCACACCCATGACCGCTCCGATCTTTACCGCACGCTCCCTCATGCCCCTTACGCCAAACCGCTCCACTCCTATTCGGTCAGGCTGAAACCCTCGCCCATCATCCCGCACCGATAACTCCAGGCGCTTTACCTCGTAGAGCAGCCGCACCACGACGGTCGTCCCCCCCGAGTGCCGTATCGCGTTGGTTACCGCTTCGCCCGCAATCTTCAATAGCTCTTCCTCAACGGAGGCTTCCAACGGCCGGTATGTCCCGGTAACCTCCAGCCTTCCTTTCGCCCCCGCGATTCTCTGCACCATCGCGCCCATGCGCAGCGGCAGCTCGCCGGTATCCTCCCGCAGCTCCCAGATCGCGCTTCGCGCCTCGGCCAGGCTCTCGCGGACCATGCCTTTGGCCGTGTCCAGCTGCGTCCTTGCCGACTCGATCGAGGTTCCCATCAGCCGCCCGACCACTTCAAGTTGCAGCGAGATGCTGACAATCCCCTGCGCCAAGCCGTCATGGATCTCCCGTGCGATACGCCCGCGCTCCTCGATCACGCCCGCGTAACGGGCTTCAACCCGTCGTACACGGAGGACGTACACCAGGCAGGCGGCTGCGAGGCCCAGCAGCAGCAACAGCAGATAGAACCAGACGGTCTCGCGGAAGAAAGGCTTGATGCGCAGGCGTACACCGGCGGACGGCTCGCTCCAAAGACCGTCGTTATTGGCCGCCATGACCTGAAAGGTGTAGAGACCTGGACGCAGATTTGCGTAGAAAGCCCGGCGGCGGCCTCCCGCCTGGACCCACTCCTTGTCGAATCCTTGCAGGCGATATCGGTATACGACCTTGCCTGGAGCTACAAAACTCAAGCCGGCGTATGCAAACTCTACCCGCCGCTGCCCGGGCGCGATGGTCCTCTCGGCCAGGTTTTCCGCCGGCCGGTCGTTAACCAGCACCTGCTCCACGGCTACCAGGGGCGCGACGGCGTTCTCGTGGAGGCGCGCGGGGTCGACCGCGCTGACCCCGCGCAGGGTCGCAAACCATAGCGTTCCATCGGTCGCCCGGACGGCCGCCGGATGGCCGCCCGCCGAACACTCCCGGCTCTCCATGCCATCCGCCGTGTCATAGGTATCGAGGGCTACGCCGGTATCGAAGGCTACGCCGGCCGCGGGGTGTGCGATCGCGTCGTTCAAGGCACGCTCCGCGACCCGCACCACGCCGCGTCGCGAGCCGATCCATAGATGCCCCCGGCGATCGTCGAGCACGCTCGATATAGAGACGGGTAGATTTTCCGCCCTAACCGGCACGATGGTCCCGTCTCGCAGACGGCTGAGGCCGCCGCCGTTGCTTCCCAGCCATATCGTTCCATCCCCGGCTTCGACCATCGCCGTCACGACGTTCTTCGCCAGGCCGCCTTGTAAGGCGATGGTCGTAAACCGGGGTGTTCCGGGCCGGCTGGCGTTAAACTTGGTCAACCCTCCGGCCGTGCCGATCCAGAGATCGCCGTTGCGAGCCTCGATCATGGCTCCTACGAAGTCGCTGCCAAGCCCGTCCATCGCGGTAAAGGTCGTCATGGCCCCGGCGTCGTCGATCCGTGTCAGCCCGTGGCGTGTTCCTACCCAAACGGCGCCGTGCCGGTCTACCAGGACTGACCGGATGAAGTCATCCGCCAGCCCGTCCGCGGCCGTCAGGACCTGCGCCTTACCGCCGTGAATGCGGTTCAACCCCGTTGGCGTTCCCGCCCATATGTCGCCGTTTGGGGCGGAGGCCAGAGCAAGCACGACGCCGCTCGATAATCCGGGGATGGTTTCGAATCCCCGCGCCGTGCGGCGGCTAAGCCCTCCGCCATCGGTGCCCACCCAGACTTCGCCGTGGATGTCCTGCAGCACCGCCCGAGCTACCCCGCGAAGGCCGCTGGTTGTTCCAAACGACGCGAACCGCTGCTCGTGCAGCTGCAACAGGCCATCCGCCTCTGTACCTACCCAGAGGTCTCCTTCACGATCTTCAGATATCGCCAGCATCGCGCTTCCACTTCGCAGCACGTCGACTTGTCCAGCTATGATGCGCGCCAGACTGCGGTCGCACCCGGCCCAGACCGCGCCTTCACGATCCTCAAACAACACACGGACTGTCCCGAGATCTTCCGGGAGCTTCAGGACCGCCGTGTCCACTCGGAGGCTGGTCGCAGTAGCGATCCACACTCGGCCATCGCGTGCTGTCAGCTGTGCGGTTACGTCGTCCCCGCCGTATAGGAGAGCGCGGTCAAGTTGCGGGTGTTGCGGAGAAGATTCCGGCTGGAACCGGCCACCGCGATACGTTACCGTGCCGCCCGCCGTCCTTACCCGAAGGCTGCCGTCACCGCCGAGCGTAAGACCTTCGATGATGCCGCTGGGCAGATCTGGGATGGTCTCCGGGCTGTAGACACGAAAGTCCACACCGTCGAAGCGCGCCAGACCGTCTTCAGTGCCTAGCCACAGAAACCCATCGGGCGTCTGCAGTACCGCGCGCACGGTATTTTGAGGCAGCCCGTTCTCCGTGGTCCACACCTGCCGCCCATAGGCGCTAAGCGGCTGGCGCGGGTCTAACCCCCAGGCACCAGCCGCGAGTAGTGTGATCAGCAGTAGAAATATAAGCCGCCGCGCAAGCCGCATCGACGATAAGTCTAGCCCCTGTGGAACCTTAGTGACATCAATGCGCTACCGTGGCTTTGTCCAGCTCGGACAGGAGGTCCGCCGCGTTAGTCCGGTCGCCATGTGCCTTACTGATCTTGCGGAAGAAGACTGTATCTTTGCGGTCGATCAGGAAGGTGGAAGGGTAAGCCGTCTCCTTCGGAGCGTCCCAACGAAGACCGTACTGATTGGTGAATGCGTAATCGGGGTCGATCACCAGATGGACGTTCGGCGGCAAGGGATTCTGTTTCACCAGGAACTCTTTCGCCCGCTGATCCAGATCGGCCGGCGGTCCTGGATAGACGAGCAGCACCTCCGCGCCGGCCGCCTTGAACTTGTCCGCGTTCTCGACGACATCGTGCACCTGCTTGGTGCAGAACGGGCACTGATACCCCGGATATCCGCGCAGAACGACGAGCGCCACGGGACCCTTGCGCGTCATCTCGTCCAGGCTTACGGCCTGGCCATCCGGGGTCTTCAGCGTGAATCCCGGAGCTTTTTGACCGATATCCGGCGTCTGCGCTTTTGTGTTCAAGCCGCCGCAGAGAACCGCCGCCGCAAATACTATCCATCCCAACCTGCGATTCATAAAAGCTCCTGTATGTTTCCGCCAACGCAAGTGGGATGCTCTACGCTCCTGGAAGTTACAAGCAGTCCGTGAGTCTCATCCGGTGTCCGCGAACGTGCCATATCCTGTACACTGAAAGCTCGAGTCTTGCACAGGAAAGTAGTCATATGTCCATTCATCCGATTATGCAGAAGCTGGCCACCAAGTTCCAGCGCACCGACGCGCTTCCACCCTTCGCTCCCGGCGATACCGTTCGCGTTCAGGTCAAGATCAAGGAAGGCGAGAAAGAGCGTCTCCAGGCCTTCGAGGGTATGGTGATCGCCGCCCGGAAGGGTCCCCAAGGCTCCTTCACGGTTCGCAAGATGAGCTTCGGCCAGGGGGTCGAGCGCATCTTTCCGTATAACTCGAAGGTGGTCGATACGGTGACGAAGATCCGTTCCTACGAGGTTCGACGCTCGAAGCTCTTCTATCTGCGCGCGCTTCGCGGCAAGGCCGCCCGCCTTACCGAAGTAGCTCGCGCTACCAAGTAGATCACCCGTAGGAGACACGTCATGACGACGCAGGAAGTGGCTGACCAGTTAGTCAAGCTTTGCCGCGAAGGAAAGTTCCGTGAAGCGGTTGAGACTTTGTATGCGGACGACATTGTGAGTGTCGAGGCTGCCGCGCCTCCGGGCCAATCCAAAGAATCGAAGGGTCTCGCGGCAGTCAAGGCCAAGGGCGAGTGGTGGGAGGCTAACCATGAAGTTCACGCCGCGACCGTGGAAGGACCGCTCGTTGCGGGCTCTCATTTTTCCACCACGTTCAAGATGGACCTCACCTTCAAACCTGAAAATCGACGTTTTCGCGCGGAAGAGATTGCCGTGTACGAAGTGAAAGATGGCAAGGTCGTTCACGAACAATTCTTTTACAACACCGGTTCGTGAGCACTTTGCTCTTCTTGTGGGTCCTTCCTGCACCCTGTCTCGCTTCCGAGACAGGGGCTGTCTACAATCGGTACGCCTTCCTTACCAACCCTACCGTCAACTCCCGCACGATCTCGAAAGCCTCATCCACGTCGAGCCGATGCTCGGCCACCAGTTTGCCTAGAAACGCGCAGTCCACCCGGCGCGCTGCGTCGTGCCGCGCCGGGATCGACAGGAACGCGCGCGTATCGTCGTTGAACCCCACTGTATTGTAGAAGCCGGCCGTCTCTGTCGCCTGCTCCCGAAAGCGCATCATGCCTTCGGGCGAGTCATGGAACCACCAGGGCGGTCCGAGCTTTACCGCCGGATAGTGACCCGCCAAGGGAGCCAGCTCACGGGCATAGGTCGTTTCGTCTAGGGTAAACAGGATGAGCGTAAGCCGCCGATCGTTCCCATATTTGTTGAGCAGCGGCCGCAGGCTTCGTACATATTCGGTCGGCGAAGGGAAATCCGCGCCCTTGTCTCGTCCAAACAGGTGATACACCGTTGCGTTATGGTTGCGCACGGCGCCGGGATGGAGCTGCATGGTCATGCCATCCTCAACGCTCATGCCCGCCATCTCCGTCAGCATCTGTGCCTGGAAGAGCTCGATTTGCCAAGCGTCGGCGCGTCCCATGTAGATCGCCGCGTACAAGTCCTCCGCCTCGCGCGGGCTAAGGTCCGCCGTCGCCGCGGTCAGATGTCCATGGTCCGTCGCCGTCGCTCCAAGGCTGCGAAAGAACGCCCGCCGCTGCCGCAGCGCCGCCAGATATCCTCGCCAGGTCGAGACATCCTCGGACGTGATCTCCCCCAGCCGGTCGAGATTTTCGCGAAATCCCGCGTACCCCGCATCGATGACGGGGTCCGGGCGAAAGGTTGGCAGCACCCGTCCCCGCCATCCGGAATCTCGGATCGCCCGATGCGCGTCCAGCGAATCCAAAGGGGAATCTGTCGTCGCCAGCACCTCGATCTTGAATCGTTCATATAAAGCTCGGGGCAGAAACTCGGGCGTTTGCAATTTTCGCGCGATCGCCTCATAGAAGATGTCCGCGTTCTCCGGCCGCAGTCGCTCGGTAAACCCAAAGATTTTTTCGAACACGTAGTCGAGCCAGAGGCGCGTCGGCGTTCCGCGAAAGAGATAGTAGTTCCGGGCGAATATGCGCCACACCTCGCGCGGGTCTGCTTCGTGCCCGCCGATTCCCAGAGATTCGAGGGTGATCCCCTGCGAATACAGCATTCGGAAGATGTAGTGGTCGGGCTGGATGAACAGGGCAGCCGGATTGGGGAAGGGCTGGTTCTCCGCAAACCACCGCGCGTCCGTATGCCCGTGCGGACTGACGATCGGCAGATCGCAGACCGATTGGTAGAGACCCTGCGCCACCTCGCGCGCCCGGCTCTCGGCCGGAAATAACCTGTTCGCGTCCAGCATTGTCGCGCCGCTCCTTGTCCGCTTGCCAAGCTTAACAAACTACGGCCGTTTAAAACAGAAAGGGCACCCGAATTGGGCACCCCTTCCGATCTGAACTCCACGGGTTTACGGAATGTAGTAACGCATTCCGGTAAAGACCATGTTGTTGGTGCCGTTCGGCGAGCCGCCGACGCCCGTCCATGTCTCACGCTTCAGGTAGCTGTACTGCAGCTGGTACTGAAGACGCCCGTACTTCGGGCTGACGTAGGCGCGATAAGTGAGTCCAGCCGTGCCTTCAATCAGACCGCGTGTCGCGGCATTGCAATTTGCCGGAGTTCCCGGATTGTAAGGCGCACCGCCCGCAAAACCATTACCCGCGCTTGTCGGGAAAGTCTCTGTGCTGCAGCCCGTGTTGACCAGCGTCGCCGGAGCATAGCCTGTCAATTTGCCGAAGTTCGTTCCAGGCAGCGTGTTGAGGTATACCGTCCGCTGTGCGTATTCACCGCCGGCATAGCCGAAGAGGTCCAGCTTGGGCATCGGGTGAAGCTCAGCCGAGAACAGCCCCTGGTACGATTTGATCGGAGCCAGTGTGCCGTTCGGATGGACCGTGAGGTCCGGCAACGTCGAGCTGCCGTACCGGCCGACGCCCGTTCCCGCAACCGCATGGACGCCGATATCCGCGAACTTCGACAACGGGAAACGTGCATTCCCATAGACGCCGCCACCATACTTGGTGTCGTTCGAAGCATTTGCCGTCGTTCCCACCGCACCGGTGGATGCAATGCTTGTAATGCCCGGATAGTAGCGGTCGCGGAAGAAGCGTGCCAGACCGCCCACTTCATAGTGACCGGCATGAGGCGGATCGAACGCGAACTTTACAATCACATCCGGAGCCACGTTGTTGGAGTAGTTCGCCGTTGCGTTATAGAGACCGCCGCCCGCGCCCGCGTTGCCGATAAAGAAGTTCGGGTTTGCATTCGAGGCCGCGTAGATGATCTGTGCATTTTCGAGCGACATGGCCGCCGTCATGATGCCGAACTTCTGTTGAAAGCGGATCGCGGGTTGACGGGCCCAGCTGAAGCCGACCGAGTATTGAGGATCGATCGTCATCGGCAGGTTTTCCGTCCGATTGTTCGTCCCTACCTTCGTTTCCGTGATCAGCGACCACATCTGTCCGCCGGTCACGGCGAAGCCGCTCTTGGTCGCCGCCTGGCCCCAGGCCTGCCGCTGGCGCAGCGTGTAGCTGTTGCTCTGGTTCGAATTGCTCGACACACCGGCGGAGAGGAAGTCCGCCTCGAAGTATCCCGAGAACTTGAACTGTCCGGCGTTGCCTTCGAACAAGCCGCCTAAGCGGCTCTGCCGGCCGGAGAAATTCAACTCGCTGACATGCGATTGAGCCGCGCCGGGGAAAGGAGTCGTGTTGAATGGGGTGTTGATGTCCGAGTTCAGCGAACGGGTACGGTACACGTTTTCAAACGCCAGGAAGGCAACAGGAGTAATCGCTACACCTTTATAGTGGATGGTCGTGGGCGACTCGATCCTATCCGTCAGGTCCTTCTTCGTGTCGCTGATCGTCTGCGCGAGCCCGGTGTTGGAAGCCTTCAGATCGCTTACCGTCGAGTTCACGGCCGTGATTGCGTCGGCGTTTGCCTGGACGCTGGCGCTGACCGTCTGGGCCTGCGCGGTGGCCGCCGCCGCCGCCGAGTTCGCGGTCTGCGCATCCGCCGATGCCGTCGCCAGCTTCGCATCCTTGTCCGCGTTCATCTGCTTCAAGGCGTCGATCTGCGCCTGCTGGCCGCGCATCTCTTCGCGCAACTCGCGGATTTGCCGCTCGGTCGCGCTCTCAACATGCGCCTTGGGAGCAGACTTCTTGTGCGTCTTCGAGTGTTTTTTACTCGCGGACGTGGTCTGTGCCGGTACCGATGCCGATCCGGCGATCAACATCATGGCAACGGCCGCCATCAATTGCTTGGTCATGGAACCTCTCAAAATAGAACGAGGCAACGGTAAACACAGTACGTTTCCACGGCTGTCGCCGGGACCGAACTTCCATTGCTCTTTGTGTATCTAGTGTCCCAGAAGTAGATGAATAGACCGATAATTTTCTCGGTTTTCATGGGGAATTGACCCAAGCTGGGTTCACCTTTATTGCATCAACGTCCGCTCTCCCGGCGTTCGTCTCCTGTAACTTGAAGCATGAATGTTTTCCGGTCCGGTGCCGTCGCTCTCTGGCTCGTCTTTCCCCTCGTCTTTCCCTTGGTTGCGACCGCTCAAGCGACGCTTCACCTGATCCCCATCCCGCGCGAAGTGCATGCTCTCTCCGATCAGCCGCTTCCACACGGCGTCCGCATCCTTTGCCCCGCCTGCTCGCAGGAGGACCAGTTTGCCGCCGACGATCTCGCGCGCACCGTGGCGGAACGCGGCACACCGACGAGTGGAGCCGGTTTTCCTATCACGCTGATTCGCTCCGCGGCAGGGTTGCCGTCCGAGATGATCCCCGAGGGCTATACCGTGACTTCCATTCCGGCCGGGCTTACTGTTAGCGCCGCGACTGCCGCAGGCCTCTTCTACGGCGCTCAAACCGTTAAGCAATTAGTAGAAGGCAGCACCCTTCATGCAGCCAACATTCGCGACTGGCCCGCCATGAAATACCGCGGCCTGGACGACGATCTTTCCCGCGGTCCTGTTCCGACGCTCGACTTCCAAAAGCGGCAGATCCGCACCGTGGCGGCCTACAAACTTAATATCTACTCGCCCTATTTCGAACACACCATGCAGTACACCGGCCATCCTTTGATGGCACCGCCCGGAGGCACGGTGACCCAGGCGCAGGCCCGCGAGCTCGTCGCCTACGCCGCCCAGTATCACGTCACCATCATCCCCGAGCAGGAAGCCTTCGGCCACCTCCACTATCTCCTTAACTGGGAGGTGTACGCTCCGCTCGCCGAGACTCCCCACGGCCAGGTCCTCGCCCCCGCCCAGCCCGACGCCATGAAGCTCACCCACGAGATGTTTACCGAACTGGCCCAGGTCTACCCCGGCCCCTTCCTCCATCTCGGGGCCGACGAGACCGTCGAGCTCGGCAAAGGCCAGACTAAAGCCGCCGTCGATAAGGACGGCCTCGGCAAGGTCTACCTCGATACGCTCCAGCGCATCGTCGCCGACCTCGCCCCGCTGCACCGCAAGCTCCTGTTCTGGGGCGACATCGCCATGCACGACCCCGATCTCGTCCAGCAGCTTCCGCCCACCTTCAAGCAAGCCACGGTCGCCGTCGCCTGGGAGTACAACCCCCAGCCCAAAGGCTTCAGCAAGTGGATCACCCCTTTCACCAACGCCGGCATGGAGACCTGGATCGCGCCGGGGGTCAACAACTGGTCGCGTGTCTACCCCAACTGGAACAACGCCCTCGCCAACATTCAGCAGTTCACGGCGCAGGGCCAGGCCGCCGGAGCGACCGGCCAGCTGAACACCATCTGGGACGACGACGGCGAAGCTCTCGCTTCCAATAACTGGTATGGCGTTCTCTTCGGGGCCGAAGCCGCCTGGCACAAGGGCGAAGCCTCCATTCCCGCTTTCCAAGCCTCCTTCGGCGAGGTCTTTCACGGCGATCCCACCGGCAAGATCGACGCCGCCCAGCGCGAGATCATGGCAGCCCACCAGCTCCTCCACGACTCGCCGCTGAAGACCGACGCGTCCGACCTCGTCTTCTGGATCGACCCTTGGTCGGTGGATGGCCAGCGTGAACTCGGCCAGGTACGCCCTATCCTCGCCGAGGTCCGCCTCCACGCCGAGCGCGCCATCACCCTCGTCGCCGAAGCCCGCAACTCCATACCGAACCTCCGCGAACAAGATGCGTTAGACGCCCTCGACCTCGGTGCCCGCCGCGTCGATCTGATTGGCCTCAAGTTCCAGATTACCGACGAGATCGCCGCCTCCTACGCCCATGCCTACGCCCTCCAGACCTCCAAGAACAAGGACGACCGCGCCGATGTCGGACGCGAACTGGGCAATATCAACGCCGTCAACGGCAAGCTCCAGGATCTCCGCAACGGCTACAGCCTGCTGCGCGACCTCTACGAAGCCGCCTGGCTCCGCACCAATCGCCCCTATTTTCTGCGCAACAATCTCGCCCGCTACGACCTCACGATCCAGCTCTGGCTTACCCGCATCGACAAGGTCCGCGCCGCCCAGCGTCAATGGGCCAACACCCAGACCCTCCCCTCGGCGAGCGACCTGGGTATACCTGTACCGACGCGATGAGAGGCGGTCTAATGGAGCGGTTTAATGGATTGCGGTGTAGGTTTTATTGTTTCGCTTGGAGAGTTTGGAGGAAGCGGCGGTCTTCTTCGGTCAGGGTGGCGGTGGCGAGGAGGTCGGGGCGGTTGCAGTAGGTCTTGGCGAGGGCTTGCCTGCGACGCCAGTGGCGGATAGCCTCGTGGCTGCCGGAGGTAAGGACCTCGGGCACTTGGTGGCCGCGAAACTCGGCGGGGCGGGTGTAGTGGGGGTAATCGAGCAGTCCGCCCGAGGCGTGGATGG
>CAXTRY010000084.1:0-12317 GCA_964246805.1 uncultured Acidobacteriaceae bacterium | reverse complement strand
TGTCGCCCATGCCCATGATGCGGCTGACGATCCGGTCCGGGTGGAACGGCTCGAACGCGTCTGGCTTTTCGCCCGTGCCCAGAAACTTGATCGGCGCGCCGGTCACGTGGCGGATCGAGAGCGCCGCGCCGCCCCGCGCGTCGCCGTCCATCTTGGTCAGCACCGCGCCGGTAATAGTCAGCAGATCGTTGAACGCCTTGGCCGAGTTGACCGCGTCCTGCCCGGTCATGGCGTCGGCGACGAACAGGATCTCGGACGGGTTCAGCAGCTTTTTCAGCGCGGCCATCTCATCCATCAGCGTACCGTCGATCTGGTTGCGCCCCGCCGTATCGACGATCAGGATGTCGCAGCCGAAGCTCGCCGCCTCACGCCGAGCCTCGCGCGCCAGCCGAAGCACGAGGTCGGAGTTCGCCGCCTCGCCGTCGATCTTGCCCTCGTAGAGATTCGCCCCGGTCGAGCGCGCCACGATGGCCAGCTGCTCCCGCGCCGCCGGCCGGTAGACATCGACCGAGACCAGCATGGGGCGGTGTCCCGCCTTTTTGAGCCATTGGGCCAGCTTGCCGCTCGTTGTCGTCTTACCCGACCCCTGCAAACCCGCCATTAGGATCACGCTCGGCGGCTGCGAACTCTTCATAAACCGCGCCGTATCTTTCCCCAGCACGTTGATCAGCTCGTCATGCACGATCTTCACGATCTGCTCGGAGGGGCTCAGCGCCGTCGTCACCTGGCTGCCCAGCGCCCGCGCGCGGATGTGCTCCACCACTTCCGTTACGACCGACAGATTGACATCGGCTTCGAGCAGCGCCAGACGGATCTCGCGCAGGGCTTCCGCGATGTTCTCGTCCGTAATGGTGCCCTGTCCTCGAAGGTTCTTGAAAGACCGCTGCAACTTGTCGCTAAGATTTTCAAACATAGTTCGAGTTTATCAGCGGGCTCCTCAGACGAGGGCAGGTTCCCTCTCGAAGGAGCTCAGCACCTCGGCGAGCTTAGCGGCTGGAACCGGCCTGCCGAGCAGATAACCCTGCAGGGAATCGCATCCATCCGCACGCACAAAAGCCAGCTCTTCCACGGTTTCAATTCCCTCAGCGAGCACCGACATCCCCAGTCCATCACCGAGTGTAGCGATTGAGCGAACGATTGCACGCTTCTTCAAGCTGCCGTCCACCAAGGAGCGATCAATCTTGATAGTGTCGAACGGCAACTTTGCTAACTGGCTGAGCGAAGAGTATCCCGTACCGAAATCGTCCATGGCAAGCCGTACTCCCATGTCCTGTAGTGAAGAGAGCGCATCTAAAACCGCATTTGAATCTTTAAGCAGCACGCCTTCGGTAATTTCCAGTTCAAGCCTGTTGCCTGGCAGTTTCGTGCTTGAAAGCGCATTCTGCACCACCTTAATAAACGATTTATTCATTAGTTGTATAGGAGACACATTCACGGCAATAACGACCGAACTAGGAAATTGGATTGCCTGACGGCACGCTGAACGCAAGACCCAGTCCCCAATCATATCAATTAAACCCAGTTCCTCGGCGAGTGGAATAAACTCTGCCGGCGACACCCAACCCATCTGAGGATGCTGCCAGCGAAGCAAGGCCTCGAAACCGGTAAGCTGCTTTGCATCAATGTTGGCCTGTGGTTGATAGTGCAAAGCAAGTTGTTTTAGCATGAGCGCTCTGCGTAACTCCACGGAGAGAGAATGCTTTTCAAGCAGGCGCAGCTCCATGGCAGGCTCAAAGTATCTTACCGAGCCCAAGTCCGCGTCGACGGCCGTCCGCAGAGCGATGCCGGAATGCTTCAACATATCCTCGGCGCGGCTATCTAAATCGGAACTTAGAGCGACACCAACAGTCGCGACCACGTTTATCACGTGACCTCTGACAAGAAAGGGACGCTGCAATAGATCTCGCAGACGATTTGCCAAAATACAAGAAGCTCCTCGGTCTGGCAGGCGAGGAACAAGAATCGAGAAATCCCCTCCCGGAAGGTGAACGAGATGATCCCTCTCCCGGAGCGCGGAACTGAGGCGCTCGCAACATAGCTCCAACACTTCATCGCCAAATGCGTGACCAAGGGTAGCATTTATTGTCTTGATATTGTCCACGCCGATCGACAAGACGGCGGCGATACCCTCCGTTGAGAGTTGCGCCGCAGCGAAGCAACTCTGTTCGAAAGTTTGCAATGTCTCAAGTGTGGCGCGCTTGTCGCTACGCTGTTGCCCCGTCTCCACCTGCAGTATCCTCGCGTCGCATCATAACCTTATACCGATAACTTGACGCCATTGTGACCGTACAAGACAAAAGCCCACGGCGGGTATGCACCGATATGGTTAGCCTGGAAGCAGTATCGGCGTTTATGTGCGTCAGCTTTAGTTCGTTACATGATTGGAGAATATCCGTTTAACATCCTCAAGTAATTGGTTCATCAGCCGAAGACGTAAAAGCATGACAACCTTAGCTTCTTACACCGATCCCGCGACCTCAAGCACTCTACCGAAGCTTGCCAAGTCGTACCGTCAAAGCTTCCTAGTGGTTGATGGCCGTTTGCGGATCATTCATGCTTCGGGGAGTGTGAAGGTAAGACTAGGTGTACCCGCCACCGTAAAGCTTGAAGGTTTAGACCTAAGCGCATTATTTACTGAAGCCGCAAAGAATTCTTCTCTCTCTCGCATTGCTGTGGGAGCTTGGCTAGAAACTTCTTTGGCATGTTCTTTAGAAGATTCGATTGCGCCTTTGGTCCTGCAAGCTTACGATGGAACAACAGTTGAAGCAAGAATTTATCTGCTAGACGATCATTACCGGATCGTGTCTCTTCAGAACACCACCGTAGCAGACTCCAACGCCGACGATATCTTGAGAATCCCCGTCATAAAAGACCATCTCACTGGGATCGGCAATCGCGCTTTTTTTGAAAGCAGCCTCGATGAAGCGAGCGTTCGCCTTGAAGCAGGAGCACTGGACAGTGCCGCTGTTCTTTTCCTGGATCTCGATCGTTTTAAGATTGTTAACGATACGCTGGGACATGCTGTCGGGGACGACCTGCTGCGTCTTGTAAGCGACCGCTTGCAAAAAGAACTCAAGGGTGCCGGTACACTGGCCCGCATGGGGGGCGATGAATTCGCCATACTTCTATCGCCTGCTCCGCAAGAGACCGCCATCATCGCCATGGCGATACGGCTCATTGATCTTCTTCAGCGCACTTACCTCATTGAGGGCCACGTGGTGCACGTCGGCGTGAGCATCGGCATAGCAGTCGCTCCCTCCGATGGTTTCAGCCGAAAGCTCCTGCTGAAACGAGCCGATCTAGCGCTATACGAGTCAAAAATTCGGGGTCGGGGCCTCTTCCATTTCTTCAAACCTGTTATGGAGGAGAAAGCAGAAAACCGGCGCATGATGGAGATGGACCTTCGCAAGGCGCTCGTTCTACGTCAGTTCGAAGTGTATTATCAACCGCAAATCGATGTAGTAAGCCGAGCCATCACCGGACTTGAAGGTTTATTGCGATGGCGCCATCCCAGCCGAGGAGTACTTCTGCCGGCTGACTTTATACCCCTTGCTGAAGAAATCGGCATCACGATTCCTATCGGTGAATGGGTTTTAAAAACCATATGCAATGAGGCGAAGCGCTGGCCGGACAATATAACGATTGCCATGAATGTGTCGCCGCATCAGTTTGAACGCAACGACTTTGCGTCTTCGATTCAGCGCGCTCTGACCGGTGCAGGAATTATGGGGCATCGCATCGAAATTGAACTTACGGAAGACATCCTGCTCCGTAATAATCCGTTGGTGCCATCTATCCTTCTTCAGCTTCGCGAGTTGGGCGTCAAGGTGGCACTCGACGGCTTCGGTACCGGAGTTGCTTCCTTGAGTCAGCTTGTCAAAATTGCTTTCGACAAAATAAAAATTGATCGATCGCTCATTGCCATGCAGGGTGGCGGCATCCGTAACCGGGCCATTGTTCGAGCAATCTCCGCGCTAGGTAACACCTTGGGGATCAAAACTTTGGCGGAAGGCGTCGAATCAACCGAACATCTTGCTTATGTTCAATCCGAAGGGTGTCAAAGCGTTCAAGGCTTTTTCTACAGTCAAGCGGTTCCGGCCTCTGATCTTAAACAGCTTTTTAGCCGGTTCCCTCCTGCTTCTATCACCCATTCTCCGGAGGTAAGTGCATGACCGAAAGTATTTATAAAATCGTCTACTGCAGCCGTAACCTGATCGAGGGCGAGGAGGCGCAACACGACCTTGAAATCGACCAGATATTGCAGTCGGCGCGTACCAACAACAGTCGGCGAGACGTTACCGGAGCATTACTCTTTAGTTCTGGATATTTCGCTCAGGTGCTTGAAGGGCCGCAGCCCGCAATCGAACAGATCTTCGAACATATTCAGCGCGACCCTCGGCATGGAGATGTAACCGTGCTGGAAAGCGGCGAGGCCGATCACCGCGATTTTCCAAATTGGGCCATGGCTCACGTGCAACCACCGTCTGAGCAGCAATCGCAAGGATTATCGTCCATGCTCTCCGTCGCGCTGCTTAGTCCTACAACACAGGGCAGCGAAGTATTGGAACTTCTAAAATCATTAGTTGTTCAAGAATGCTAATTTTAGCCAACTTGCAATGTCAGTTATCTCGATGAACTTTCATACGCTCAACACCATGCACTTACACTCAGGGGGTGCTTACCCCACTTAACATCCGTACCGGCAGCAACCCTATGTATCCGGCCGGACCATCGTTCCCACAGATGCTTTGGTCCGGGAATCCGCTTCGTCAAAATTCTGCTCAATTTCTGCTCTGGACCGCTCAACGATTCGGCGACTTCAATCACTACAAAGCTCTTGGCCGCCATGTCTATCAACTGAACCATCCAGACCTGATCGCCGACTTTTTTCTGAAAGACGCTTCGAAGCATCATCGCAACCTGGTCATGCAGCGTGGACGCGATGTTCTGGGTCATGGTCTGCTCACCTCCGAAGAACCGCTGCACATGCGCCAGCGCCGTCTCGCCCAGCCCGCTTTCCTGCGCGATCGTATCGCCGCTTACGCTGAAGTAATCGGCGAGAAAACGACCGCCATGACAGGTGTCTGGCGCGGCGGCTCCGAGATCGACATACACCCTCAAATGCTCGAGCTCGCTCTCCGCATCGTCGGCAAGTGCCTATTCGATGTCGACGCGCTCGACGACGTTGCCGCCATTGCAGCCGCCGTCGATTCCTTTATGAGCTTCGTCCCGCTCTCATTTCTCCCTTTCTCGCGCCAGATACAACGCCTTCCTCTTCCCGCCATGCGCCGCCTTGCTCGCGGCAAGGTCACCCTCGATACTCTTATCTACGGCATGATCGCCGAGCGCCGCGCCGATCCCACCGATCGCGGCGATCTGCTCTCCATGCTCCTTAACGCCACCGACACGGAAGACGGGGCGACTGGCTCCGCGCCGAATAAGATGTCCGACCGCCAATTGCACGATGAGTGCGTGACCGTCATCCTTGCCGGCCATGAGACTACCGCCAACGCCCTCTCCTTCGCCCTCCATCTTCTTGCCTGGAACCCCCTGGCCCAACAGCAACTCTCCGACGAAGCTCGCTCTGTTCTTGGGGACCGCAGCCCCACGGCTGAAGACTACTCGCGCCTTCCGTTCGCCACGCAGGTTTTTGCCGAACTGCTGCGTCTCTATCCGCCGGTCTGGGTGACTGCCCGCACCTGCGCGGAAGAGTACACCATCGCCGGGTGTCGCATTCCTGTCGGCGCGACCGTCATCGCACCCCAATATGCCGTACACCGCGACCCGCGCTTCTTTCCCGAACCTGACGATTTCGACCCGGCGCGTTTTACGCCGGAAGCAAAGGCGAGCCGCCCGCGATACGCCTACTTCCCCTTCGCGGGCGGTAGCCGCCAGTGCATCGCCGAGGGTCTTGCGTGGATGGAAGGGACCCTCGCCCTCGCCGTGATTGCTCGCGACTGGCGGCTGACTCCGCCTTCCGGCTCTGCGCGCGAACTAAAGCTTAATCCCGCCGTCAGCCTGCGACCAAAGCATGGCATTAAGCTCCACATCGACCGCAGACCCGGCTAGGAAGCGCGCTACGCCACAGGCCGGAGCTGGGCGCGAATCGCCGATGCCAGCTCGACCAGGTGCCGCAGCTTCGGCGCGAGCTCCGCCGGAACCGATGGCTCACGCAATGCCAGTTCCGATTGCAACAGCATTCCCGTCACCGATGACTTTAGCTCGTTGGCAAGCGCTGTCGTCGCCGCTCGCCTGGCAGCCTCCATCTCGTGTTCTCGCCGCTGGAGGACCGAACGCACCTCGCGCACCAACCGTCCGCATCCTGAAATAGCAAGGTTGATCTCGATGGGTAACGCGAATCCGGCGTTTTGCCATAGCAAGTCTGCCCATTCCGGATCATTTTCAACCAGCGTCTGTTCGACTACGATCACGCTGTATTGCTCGCGCCGTACCGCCGCCAAGGCCGCCCGCCGGCTGGTCGCGAGACTCACCGTCAGGTGCAGCTCCCGCGCCAGTTCCGTCCCACATTGCTCCACTCCATCACTCGTCGCGATCATCAATACGGTATCCATTCCGTCTCCTCTGTCTATTTGCTGGTAAGTAAATAAAGGTGCGACCGTGCCCGGCAGCTACGGTGCTTGTATCCAAGCTGACCGGCAGCTTGCGCCATCAGCGTCCTTGGTTCGGCGTCCGGTTTGATCTAACGGCAACCGGCGGTGTTTAATCGTCCAACTCCGGTCCTTCCGCGATGCCGTACTCCTTCAGCTTGCGATAGAGTGTCGTCTTTCCGATGCCCAGCAACTTCGCCGCCATCAGTTTGTCGCCTTTCAAGGCCTGGATTGCCACCAAAATGGCGTGTTTTTCCATCTCCGCGATCGAGACGATGCCGCCGGATCCATGACTTGCCCCCGGAACACCGGTAAGAAGGCTCGCTCCTCCATCCCCTGCTCCCTCTAAGCCGGGCGGCGGCGCGATCGTCCGCAACCGGCTGGCGCTCTGTAGACGAAACTCCTGCAGTTGCGTCGGCAGATCGCCCATGTGCAGCATCTGCCCGGAGCTGAGAGCGCACGCCCGCTCAATGGCGTGTTCCAGCTCCCGCACATTGCCGGGCCAGTCGTACTCCGTCATCACCCGCAACGCCTCGTCTGAAAACGTATGCGTCACCTCCGCGTCGCGGTTCAGCCTTTCAAGAAAATGCTCCGCCAAGACGGCGATGTCCGCCCGCCGCTCGCGAAGCGCGGGTATCTTGATGTTGACGACGTTCAACCGGTAGTACAAATCCTTGCGGAAACGGCCCTGCTCGACCATGGCCAGCAGGTCGCGATTGGTCGCCGCCAGCACCCGCGCGGAGATCGGTACCGTGTGCGTCGCCCCGACGGGCCGCACTTCTTTTTCCTGAAGCGCCCGCAGCAGCTTGGCTTGCAGGTCGAGCGGCAGCTCCCCAATCTCGTCTAGGAAGACCGTTCCGCCATCGGCCGCCGAGAGCAGCCCTTCTTTGGACCGGTTCGCCCCCGTGAACGCGCCTTTGACATATCCGAAGAGCTCGCTTTCAATCAGGGTCGGCACCAGGGAACCGCAATCGACCGGCACGAACGGTTTGGCCGCGTTCGGCCCGTTATAATGGATCGAGCGCGCCACCAGCTCCTTGCCCGTTCCGCTCTCGCCGAGGATCAACACCGGATGAGTGGAGTTGGCTACTTTCGACAGGATGCGGTAGAGCTTCTCCATCTCCGGCGAACGGCCAATCAGGTTGCCCATGCCGGTCGTGGTGCGAAGCCGCTCCCGCAACCGCCGGCTCTCCACATCGAATTGCCGCCGCTGTCCCGCGCGGTCAAGCACGGCGGTCAGTTCCTCAAGCGCAAACGGCTTCGTCAGGTAATCGCCCGCGCCGATCCGCATCGCTTCCACGGCCGACGAGACCGTGGCGAAGGCTGTCATCACCACCACCCCTGTCTCCGGGTGCAGCGCTTTAACTTCTTCGAGAAGCCGCAAGCCACCCAGCATTGAAGTGCCGGACCCGCCGGCCCCATTAAGTCCATGGACGCCGTCCGGTAGCTTCAGATCCAGGAGCAGCAGGTCTATCGGTTGCCGTTTCAGCACGGATCGCGCCTCCGGAAGGTTTGCCGCCGACGATACCTGGTAGCCCATGCTGCCCGCGATCTCGCAGCACGCCTGCCGTACCGGTCCATCGTCATCGACCACCAGCACCTGCAATGCCGGCAGACCGTCCCCCACGGCCGCGTTGAAGTCGGGCCGAGGCGCATAGCTCGTGGCGGTATGCCCTACCAGCACCCCCGAGGTGATCGTACTCGCCGTCACGCCTGTGCCACCGCCCATCATGCCACGCTGCCCTTGCCGGTCCGATAGTTCCCGGCTCAGCTCCCGCGCCGCATGCCGCCGTTCCGCCGCGTTGTCCTGCCCCATTCCAAACCCCGTCGCGCTCAACATGATTCTCTCTCCATTGTTCTCTGTTAGGTGTATTCGTAGTCACGTGAGCTGCTGCCGCGAAAACTCTATCGCGGCCGTTCCATCGGCGATCCGGCGGGTACGTCACCCCGACTCGCTCGCATCGTCCTCTCTACAAACCCAAGCCATCTCGATCGTGGTCCCTCGCCCAGGGCGGCTGTGTATCCGCATCTCCCCGCCAGTACCCGTCACTAATTCACGCACTACCTGTAGTCCGAGTCCGCGTCCCGGACGTTCGCCCGCGCCCGGCCCGCCGCCCGCAAGTAGCGCCATCACCTTCGACTCTTCCATCCCGCGGCCGCGGTCTTCCACGCTAAGCGCGATTCCCGCCCGAGTTCTGGGTTCCCCAATAGTTGCCCGTACACGCATCGATCGCACACGCACCGTGATCGGACCGTGGCCCTCCTCGGTGCCGCCGGCCTCGGCGGCGTTTTTTACGAGGTTCACGAGAATGCGCTCCACTGCCTCACGCGGAACATCCACTTGTCCCATGGCTCCCGCCTCGACCGATAGGAGGAGGGACTGCTCTCCCGCAATCGTATGGAGCAAGCCCCGGCAGCCCGTGACCACCTCCGCCAGCCGTACTCCCTCGAAACCTCTTTCTTCTCGTGCCGGTGCAGCTTCGTTCGCGGGGCGCAGGAGGCGATCGATCATCGATCCGCCCCGCGCGCTCAGGTGCCGCAGCTCCTCCGCATAATGCCGATGCTCGGAGCGAAGTACCCCGGGGAGCGCCAGCAGATCGCAGTAAAGCCGAATCGCCGCCAACAGGTTCCCGGCATCATGCGCCAGACCGATACCATGAGCGACACTCGTCAGACTTGGTTGCGGTGGCGAGTAGGTCCGCTCGCCCCACGCCCGCTCAAGCACGGCAGCATGATGAGCAGGACTTTCCCAGGAAAGGAACGGCGCTGCAGGCGGGGAAACAGGAGGCGGAAGGGCACCAACAAATTGCTCTCCAGAGGCGGTGAAGCTCGGCAGTGCCTGCATGGTGAATGCTCCAAATCGAGAATGTTGTTTTTCCCAGATCAGCTTTCTAGGGCGTCTGTGCCATTCCTATAATCACGTTGCGTGCCAAAGCGGGAAGCTCTCCGCAAGTAACACAAAAGAAAGCTCTCATGCGGGTACATCCGTAACAGTCCTCTTCATCGCACATTTCCCAAAATGGCACCGCGAAAACCAATCACCTGACGAAAAACCCAGTAATCCTCACTGAATACCTGTTTTCCCACTGTTTCCCATACTGGGACTATATTCCCGAAAGGACACTGTCGAACATTATCTTCGCCTAACGCTCCGGTAACCAATCATCGATGCACCATCCGCCGTAAGCCGCACATCCTCACGGTGACGGCAGAACCTATAATGGAACCGTGCCTGTTCTTTTTCGACCCGATGCCCGCGACGCCAATCAGCTACGCCCGCTGACCCTTACTCCCGGCTACATCTCCACCCCGGAAGGCTCACTGCTGATCGAGTGCGGTCACACCCGTGTGCTCTGCAACGCCACGGTTGAGACCGGGGTTCCCGGCTGGCTGCGAAACTCCGGCCGCGGCTGGGTCACGGCGGAGTACGGCATGCTTCCCCGCGCCACGCTCACTCGCTCACCTCGCGAGGCGGAACGCGGTAAGGTGGGGGGCCGCACCCACGAGATTCAGCGCCTTATCGGCCGCTCCTTGCGCTCCATCGTGGACATGAAGGCTCTGGGCGAACGAACGGTCATCCTCGATTGCGATGTTCTTCAGGCGGACGGCGGTACCCGTACTGCCGCTATCACGGGAGCCTCGGTCGCCCTGGCTATCGCGCTTGGCAAACTGGTCGCCGCCGGGACGCTCAAGACCTCGCCCCTCAAACAAATGGTGGCAGCCACCTCCGTCGGCATCGTCGACGGGCATATTTTGCTCGATCTCTGCTATGAAGAAGATTCGCGCGCCACGGTCGACATGAACGTGGTGCTGCTCGCTTCGGGGGGCCTTATCGAGACCCAGGCTACCGCCGAGAAAGACTCCTACAGCCGCGGCCAACTCAACGCCATGCTCGATCTTGCCGAATCCGGTATTCAGACTTTGCTCACAGCTCAACAAGCAGCCCTTGCCGCAGCCTTATAAACTCTTGCTACCGGTACTGCCGCCGCGCAAAAGAGTACAGCATGAATATGATGTTCACAGTCAATGGGAAGCCGCACACCGTCGACACTCCCCCCATGAAGCGCCTGCTTGATCTGCTCCGCGAAGACCTGCGCCTTACCGGTACAAAAGAGGGCTGCGGCGAGGGCGAGTGCGGCTCCTGCTCCGTGCTGATAAACGGCGATCTGGTCAACTCCTGCCTGGTGCCCGCGCTTCAGGCAGCCGATTCGGAGATTGTCACGATTGAAGGCATGGCCGCTTTGTGCGGTCCAGACGCCAAGCTGCATCCTATCCAGCAGTGCTTCCTCGAACACGGCGGAGCTCAATGCGGTATCTGCACCCCGGGAATGATCCTGGCCACGCATCATCTTCTCACCCGGATACCCTCTCCCACGCTCGCCCAGATTCAGGAAGGCCTCTCCGGGAATCTCTGCCGCTGTACCGGCTACACCCGTATCGTCCTAGCCGTCCAGGCCGCCGCCGGGCAAGGTCCGGCCTTCTGATGCGCGCCAACGCCGGCGACTACGATCTCATCGCTCCCCCGACTCTCGAAAGCGTCCTAGCCATTCTGCGGGAAGGCACCCATACGCCCCTAGCCGGCGGCACGGAATTAATGGTGGCTTTCGCTGCCGGGCGTCTGCCCATACGTCCTCTCTTGTCGATCAACCACTTGAAAGAGCTTCGGTTCATCGAGGTCGCGCCCGAGACGATCACCCTTGGTTCGGGAACCACTTTCACCGACATCCGGCGCCATCCCGCGGTCGCGGCCGATCTTCCGCTACTGGCGGAGACCGCAAGCTGGACCGGATCGATTGCCAATCAGAATCGTGGGACGCTCGGCGGGAACATCGTCAATGCGTCCCCGGCGGCCGACTCGCCGCCAGCGCTGCTCTGTTACGACGCGGAGCTCAGATTGATGTCGGCATCGGCCACGCGGACAATACCGTATCGCGAGTTTCATCTGGGTTACAAGAAAACAGCGCTGCAAGCGGGCGAGCTGTTGCACAGTATCACCGTGCCGCGTCGATTCAGCGGCTACCGCAGCTACATCCGCAAAGTGGGGACGCGGAACGCACAGGCGATTTCAAAAGTGGCGCTGGCCGGGCTAGCGTTGATGTCTGGAAAAGTGATTGAAGACATCAGACTGGCGGCGGCGAGCCTGATGGAGATACCATCGCGGCTTGTGGAAGCCGAGCGCGCCCTGTTGGGTCAACCACTTAGCGCGGAGACGATCTCCGCGGCTCGATCCGCGTTGTTGACGGAGATCCACCCGATCGATGACATTCGCAGCACGGCCAAGTACCGCGGCATGGTGGCGGCCAATCTGCTTGAAGCTTTTCTGCTGACGCTCTAACGGCTTCATAGCCTACTTATTACGAGTACGAAATCGCCAACCCATCGTCCGCGACGGGCATCCCATTGAAATATAGAGGGCTTTGTCGCCTTTGCTCTCTTTACCTCAGGAGAAACATGCCATGCGTTACAAGACTTTTCTTCATATTGCCGCTATCGCTGTTTCAATGTTGGGAGTACCGCTACTCGCGCAGCAGGTCAAGACCGACTACGACCACAGCGCGAACTTCAGCCAGTATCACACTTATAGCTGGCATAAGGTACAAACCAGCGATCCCCTGAACGAGCAACGCGTGAAAGATGAGGTCGATCGTGATTTAAGCGCAAAAGGATGGCACGTGGTTCCATCAGGAGGCGATGTCATCTTTACCGCTG
>CAXTRY010000083.1:0-12434 GCA_964246805.1 uncultured Acidobacteriaceae bacterium | reverse complement strand
TGGATCAGGACGCAAGGCACGGTCGAGGACTACTTCGCCAAAGCCGAAGCCGGACTTCGAGCGAAGGGGATCGTGCAGAGCGTGCAAGCGTAATCGCTACGCACTCCTCGCCAAGTGAGAGGGAGAAATTTCCACGAAGCGTTGCCCGCTTTTTACCTGTGAGGGCGTAGGGAACGCCAGGTTTGCGTCAAGATAGAAGTCAAGTGCCGTGGTCAGAGCATCATGTGCCATACGCTCGGCCTCCTCGATACTGTCTCCCTGGGTGATCGCTTCAGGCACGTCCGGGAAGGTGACGAGGAAGAAGTTGCCATCCGGCTCGATCTGAAATGGATACCGCATTGCGCCTCCTGAGTCAGCGTAAGTTCTTAGCCTTTGCCTCTTCGAGCAGCTCAGGATGCTTACGCAGCGTTGGGGAGATTAGCTGACGATCCATCTCTACGATGATCTCTGCGACCGCTCTCTGAATTTTTGCGATTTCCTCTGGCGGTTCTGTTCTTTGCGCTTGTTCGAGCACTTTCATTAATTCCGCATCGCAAACGTGAATCGCCGAAAGAAGTAAACGAGCTTGCTCCGCATCCGTAAATAAGTTGGTTATCGCCTCCGCACTTCGAGTAACGCCGGTTGGAGGGTCTGCTTCCCCATCTGGCAGCACAGTAACTAAGACGGTGTCCCCTACGGACAGCGGGACACCATTCCAGGTCGAAGTGACGGAGTTAGGTTCCTCAGATTTGTCATACGCGACGAGCCAGACGCGGTTGGGAGGTTCACCAGATTCAATCCCCTGGCTAAGATTTACATGAGCGCTAAGCCAGCCGTCCGCCTCAAGCGAAGCTCGGACAATGGGCTGATCGTTGACCTGAAGAGAGGCGCATTGCCGAAGTTTACAACGCGATCTCTACGCAATCCCCAACTTCGCCTGCAACTTCTCCAACGTAATCCCCTTCGTCTCCGGATACACGAACAGCACCACAAAGAACTGCAGCGCCATCATGGCCGCAAAAAACGCGAACGGGATGCCGCCCGAAGCCTTCGCCAGCACGGGGAAGATGAACGAGATGATGGCGTTCATAATCCAGTGCGAGCTGGAGCCCAGGCTTTGGCCCTTAGCGCGGACCCGCGTTGGAAACACCTCGGAAATATAGACCCAGATAACAGCGCCCTGCGAGAGCGCGAAAAAGGTAATGTAGCCGCAGAGCAGCCAGACCAGCAGGTCCTGATGGCTGCTGGTGAAGAAGATGCCTGCAACGCCAGCCAAGCACACGGCTGTTCCAACAGACCCGACCAGCAGCAGCGTCTTCCGCCCGATCTTGTCGATCAGGCTCATGCCTAGCATGGTCGCGAGCAGATTGATGAGGCCGATGATGACCGTCTGCAACGAACCGGAGAGCTGACTGAACCCAGCCTTCTCAAAAATGAACGGCGTGTAGTAGAGGATGGCGTTGATACCGGCGAGCTGGTTAAACAGCCCGATGCTCACCGCAAGAAAGATTGGGAGCTTGTATTTGGCCTGGAAGAGCGGCTCGTTGCCCATGCCGCGCTCCAGGTGGATAGAATCCCTAATCTCCCGCAACTCCTCCTCGGAGTTCGGCGACCCCATCATGCGAAGCACTTCGAGCGCCTCGTCGGTCTTGTTCTGCGTCACCAGCCACCGCGAGGAGCGCGGAATCCCATAGAGCATGATGAGGAACAGGATTGATGGAACAGCCGCCACCCCCAGCTGCCAGCGCCACTGCATGGCCGCGATTTCGGCATGATGGACGAAGTAGCCCGCGATCAGGTAGTTCGACAGGTAGGCCAGAAGGATGCCGAAGACGACGTTGAACTGGAACAAGCCGACCATGCGCCCGCGCCACTGCGCCGGGGCCAGCTCCGCGATGTAGACCGGGCCAAGTACGGACGAGCCGCCGATGCCTAAGCCGCCGATCAGCCGGAAGACCATCAGCGAAGGCCAGTTCCAAGCCAACGCCGTGCCGATCGCCGAGACCGTGTAAAGGATCGCCATGATCCGCAGCGCCTCGCGCCCGCCGATCTTCTGCCCAAGCACGCCGGCGAACATTGCGCCGATCACCGTGCCGATCAGCCCGATGGCCACCGTCAAGCCCAGCGTGGAAGGCGTCAGGCTGAAGACGGTGGTCAGCTGCTGCGTGGTTCCGGCGATCACGGCGGTATCGAAGCCGAACAGCAAACCGCCCAGCGCGCCGACGATGGTGCTCTTGAACAAATAGGGGGTCATCTTCATGTCGTTATGGGCCGTCTTTCAATAGTCCTCAGAAGCATATACTTATCCGTAGCCAACGTCACCGCAAGTGCGCTACGATGCATTGTTACTCCTTCCGCCAGAGCGAGCCTAAGCCCGCCATCCGCACGGAGCGACCGCACTACCTTTGAGCCGTATCTTTGGGGAAGACCAGTAGACTGCACTCGCCGCAGCGTCGATTCGAGAGTACCGTGCCGTTCAGTGTCGCGTCGTATCTTCGCAAGCCTTTTATCCTGATCGCCATTACGGCCACGGCCACGATTGCCGCGGCGCTCTTCATCCATGCGCCGCACGCCGTCAAAGCCGGCACCGAAGCCGACGAATACGCAGCGTCGCGAGCCGCTTACAACGAAAAAATCTCCACAAAGTATAACTATCGCTACGGCAAGGAACTGCCCTTCCTGCCCTCGAACGCGACGACGGATACCGGTGCCTTCATCGATCCTAAGAGTTTCCCGACCGCCGAGTACTGCGGCCATTGTCATGTGGAGAGCCATAAGCAGTGGCGCGAGTCGGTTCACTCGAACTCCAACCGTGTTCCCTACTATCTCAAAAATGTCGGCTTGCTCAACGACACCAAAGGCATCGAGTTCTCCCGCCATTGCGAAGGCTGCCACGACCCGATCGCGCTCGTCGCCGGTGCGTTGACGCAAGGCGCGCCCAAGAAGCGGCCCTACGACCAGGACGGTGTGACCTGCTCGGTCTGCCACTCCATCAAGCAAGGGGACACGCGCGGCACCGGCAGCTACGTCATGGGCATACCCGCCGTGCTGGTCGATGAGACTGGCGCGCCCATCACCCGCAAAGTATCGGACGCCGAAATCCTCGCCCATCTCGACCGGCACTCGCAAGCCGTGATGAAGCCCTTTTACAAGACAAGCGAGTTCTGCGCCTCATGCCATAAAGCGGCCTTGCCCAAGGCTCTCAACGACTATAAGTGGCAGCGCGCCATCTCGCTTTACGACGAGTGGCAGAACGCCTCGTTCGCCAAGCAGTCACCGCTACCCTTCTATGTCAAAGATTCCGTTTCCACCTGCCAGACCTGCCACATGCAACGCGAAGGCCTGAAGCTCAACGATCCCGGCGCGAAGAAAGGCCAACTCGCCTCCCATCGTTGGTTAGGCGCGAACACGCTTGTTCCCAAGCTTTACGGCTTCGACGAACAGGCCGCGCGCATTGTCCAGTTCCTGCAAGCCTCGGTGTTCAACGTGGACATCTTCGCGCTGGAGCATGGCGAGATCGTCGATAGCTCCAGCACCAAGGATCTTGTCGCTCCTCTCGGCCTGGTGCCGTTCAAGATAACGCCTGGCGAAATGCTCACCGCCGATATTGTCATCCAGAATAAAGGCATCGCCCACTCGCACGTGCCCGAGCAGCGAGATATGTATGAGTCGTGGGTGGCCTTCCAGGTGAAGGACGCGAGCGGCAAGGTGCTGCACGACTCCGGGTTCATCCAGCCCAACGGCAATCTCGACGAGCGGGCGCATACGTTTACCAATCGCCTCATCAATATTAAGGGCACCGCCAACCAAAATCACGAGGTCTGGACCAACCGCGTCGTCGCCTACAACAATACGATCCAGTCCGGCCGTTCGCAGCTGGTTCGTTACTCCTTCCTCATGCCGAAGGACGCGACCGGCCCCGTTACGATCACGGCGACCGTCAAATACCGCCGCTTCGACCAGCACTTTATCGACTTCGGCATGGGCAAATCGCACTACGACCAGCCGATCGTCGACATGGTCTCGCAATCGCGTACCTTCTCGCCCGGCGATAACGCCGCCACGCCGCTGACCGGCGATCAGGCGAAGGCCGAGAACAAGGAGTGGATGCGCTGGAACAACTTCGGTGTGGCCCTGCTGGACGCCCAGCAGTACGCGGCGTCGGTCCATGCCTTTGAGCGCGTGGCCAAGCTCCGCCCAGATTACGCCGATGTGTTTACCAACATGGCCATCGTCGATATTCAGTGGGAAAAGTACGACGACGCTCGTCCCAACCTTGAGAAAGCCTTGAGCCTGGCACCCGGCAATGCCCGCGCCCTCTACTATCGTGCCCTCGTCGAACGCAACATGGGTGAGATGGACCTCGCCATCGCCGATCTGCAAGCCGTCGCCAAAGCCTTCCCGCGCTCCCGCGACGCGCACCGCGAGCTTGGCTTCTCGTTCTACCAGCTTCATAAATACGAATTGGCCCGTGCCGAATACGAGGCGGTTCAGTCTATCGATCCTGACGACCTTGCGGCGCACTATAACTTGTCTATCCTCTATCGCCGCCTCGGCCTGAAAGACAAAGCCACCGTGCAGGCCGCGTACTTCGCCGACCAGAAGGATGACCCGACCGCCAGCACCTATGCCCTCGAATATCTTCGCAAACACAACGAAATCGCCAACGAAAGTGTCGTCTGGCACACGCACGAGCTGAATATTCCGCAGAAGTCCGGCGGCCCAACCCCAATCGTCGCGCCTTCCAGTCAGTCCATGAGCGGTAACTTCTAAACACCTGTAACCTCTAATAAAGATGAGGATTCTTCTTCCCGCAGCTACCGCTCTGGTGCTTCTTGCCGCCATTCCGCTCTTTCTGGCGGCACCACGATCTGTCCAGGCCAATGGCAACCAGAAACGTCTGGGAGCCACGCTCTTCCATGAGCGCGGCTGCGAACATTGTCACGGTGTAGACGGACGCGGGGGCGAGCTCGGCCCCGACCTCAGCACCGTCGGCAAAGAGATGCAGAAGCCGGATATCGAGCACCGTATCCTCAAAGGCGGCGGCGGCATGCCTCCTTTTGCCGACTCCCTCCAGCCCGATGAAGTTACCGCCCTAGTCGAGTACCTCCACGCCAAGAAGAAGGCACCCAAGCGGAATAAGAATGCTCCACCCGTTTCCGCTTCGCCTGCTCCAAGCCTTTAGCTGCTCATGGAGCGCTGTTCCGGGTTCGACCCGCACGATTGTCGCACGACCGTATGGGTCTGAAGCAGAATGTCGCGCGTTGGCCGCTGCGGATTCTCCAAACGATCCAACATGGTGCTCAACGCGGCCGCGCCAATGTTCCCGCAGCTCTGGTGCTGGGTCGTCAGCGGTGTCGGCAGCATCGCGGCATACTTCACATCGTCTACGCCCACCACGCGCAAGTCTCCGGGAACCCGAATACCCTTAGCTATTAGAAGCGTCATGAGCCGCGCTGCCGTGGCGTCGTTCGCACAGACGATCGCCTCCGGCCGGCACTCCTCCAAGAGTTTGTCGAGAAAATCGGGATCGCCCGCATCGCCGCGCCGCACCAAATCCTCCCGCGCATCCACACCCTGCGAAAAGAGCGCCTCCCGGTATCCAGCGATGCGTCCCGTCACGGTCGAGGCCGACAACGGTTTTGCCACAAACGCGATCCGTCGCAAACCGAGCTTCAAGAGATGATTGGTGATGAGAAACCCCGCGCGGCGATTATCGATTCCGACCAGGTCGTGCCTTGAGCGCGACGGGTAGGCCGCGTAGCAACGATCAAGCAGCACGACGGCGGTGCCCGCCTTGTCAAGCGCCGCGACAATGCGGCGGTTGACCGCATCCTTGGCCGGGGTAAACTCCAGCGGCGCGAAAAAGACGCCCGAGACCTTCTGGGCGATGTACCGTTGACAAAGCTGCTCGGCCTCCTGCTCCTGAAGCGTGGCATCGCCCATCGCGTGTCCCCACAGGAGCGAGTGCGGTTTGGATAAGGGCGACTGCATCATGCCCTGGCAGATCGGTTCAAAGATCTCCGTCTTTCCCAGGTCTGGAATAAGAAGACCGAAAAGGCGGCCTGCCTGGCGTGACGCCGCGAGAACATGGGTTCCCGAACCCGCCCGGCGTGTTACAAAGCCGCGCAGTTGCAGCTCATTGACGGCCTTGGCTACGGTTATGCGCGAGGTGTCGTAGCGCTTCCCCAACGCGGCCTCGCTCGGCAACCGGTCGCCGGCCCGTAGCGCGCCGCTTTGGATCGAAGCAAGCAGATCGTCATAAATCTGACGGTACTTTGGAACCTCCAGCACGATGCCTGCTCGCATATCGGCTATTGCCGCGAGGCCACTGACGTCTTCTTCCCGGCGTACTCTCTTCATGCTCTGCCTCTTTGCATCGACACACACAATGTATAGACCGATCAGCTTGCTCGTAAAGGAGCTGCTTTCCTAATTCGGTTTTACGGTAGCTTTCATCCTTGTCATAACGGCAAGGACGCGTCCATCGGTTGACAGTGTGTTTTTTCAACGCGTAGCGTCAATATGACAGGTAAAACTAATTTCTTTGTAAACCCTTGCACTCCTCGACAGCCGCCTACCTATGACACCAACCGCTCCTTATCCTTTTTCGTTGTCACTTATCCGCCATAACGCGTGGCTGGCAATCGCCTTGTCTGTGTTCCTGGCGCTGCCGCTAACCGCGCAGACGCCGGAGGCGCAGCGAGCCACCACGGAAGACAACCTCCACACGATTCAGCAGATGATCGATAAGGGGGACACAGCCGGTGCGCTCAAGCAGTTGGACGGTCTCGCCGCCGCGCCCCCCGTCGCGCCTGGAGTCCGCCGCCTTCAGGGCAAAGCCTTCTATTCGCTCAACCGCTTGCCGGAGGCCGATAACGCCTTCGCCGCCGCGCTCGCGCAGGACCCGCACGATCTTGAATCCACCCAGCTCCGCGGGCTGACGCTCTTCCGCGAGGGCAAGCCCGGCGAGGCGATTCCACTGCTGACCGCCGCGCACGACTGGGGGCCGGACACCCGCGTGGACCCAAGCTATGTCCTTGCCCTCTGCTATCTGGATACACGCCGCTACGACGACGCTCGCCACTCCTTTGCCTCTCAATACGGCTTTGCGCAGGACTCCGCCCCGGCGTATCTTCTCGCCGCGCGCATGCTTCTCCGCCGCGAGTACCTGCCCGTCGCCAAGGAGTTTGCCGAGAAGGCGATCGCGCTCGATCCGAACCTACCGCTCGCGCACCAGCTGCTGGGTGAGGTCGCGCTGGCCGGAAACCACCTCGACGAGGCCATCGCCGAATTTGAGAAGGAGCGCGCCCGCAACCCGCTCAACGGCATTATCTACGACCGCCTGGGCGACGCCTACACCCGCGCCGCGAGGTATCAGGACGCGCTTCAATCCCTCCAACGCGCCGTGCTGCTGGAGCCAAACGTCACCGGCCCCTTTATCCTGCTCGGCAAAGTGCTCCTTAAGCAGCAGGCCCCGGCCAACGCCGCGATGTACCTTGAACGAGCCCGGTCGATGGACCCCGGCAATTACATGACGCATAACCTTCTCGGCCAGGCTTACCGCGCGCTTGGCCGCTCCGATGAGGCAACCCGCGAGATCGCCACCGCGCAGAAGATACAGGCCGACAACGAACCCAAGTTCGGCCCGGTAAAGTAGGCGGTACGTGAAGTGCTGGCTCTTTGTTCTAACGGTTTTGGCTTGCGGCGCGGGAATGGCGCAGACCGCCAGCCCTGACGCCATTTGCGCCACGTGCCACCGTGAGATTTCCGCCGCATACGCCATGACCACCATGGCGCGCGGCAGCGGCGTGGCGCTCGACGGCGCGCTGGGCATTGTCCCCGGCGGCTTTCGCCACGCGGCCTCCGGCGTCGACTACCGCGTCTTCCTGCGCGACAGTGCCGTTTATCTCTCCTTCGACCGCGACGCGGCGTCCGGTAAGGCCGCGCTCCACGGCGAGCAGAAGCTCCTCTATTTTGTCGGTTCGGGCAAGCGCGGACGCACTTTTCTCTATCGGCAGAGCGGCCAATGGTTCGAGGCACCGATCAACTATTACAGCAAGAAAGCTCTTTGGGACATGGCCCCGAACTTCGGCTTCGTCACCGCCATGCCTACGCCGCTGCCGGTCGATGCCAACTGCCTTCACTGCCATGCCACCAGCGTCGCCACCGCGCGGCCTGAAGCCCGCAACCGCTTTCCCGCCGCGCCCTTCGCCCAGGCGGGCATTGGCTGTAGCTCGTGCCATGGCGATGCCGCGGCTCACCTCGCCGCGAACGGCCATGGCCCCATCGTGAACCCCGGTAAACTCACCCCGGCGCGCCGCGACAGCGCCTGCCTGCAATGTCACCTGGAAGGCGACGCGGCCGTCTTCCGCGCCAACACGTCGCCCGCCGACTTCCGCCCCGGCGACGACCTGGATGCTTATGCCGTCTACTTTGTTAAAGCCTCGGCGCAATCCGGGGGCGGCCGCGCCGCCAGCCAATGGGAAGCCCTTCTCCGCAGCGCCTGCAAATCGGGCGTCTCGGCCGGCGGCGGCCAACCAGCCAAGCCGGGCGCGGGCGACGCCCTGACCTGCACTACCTGCCACGATCCGCATAGCAGCCCGCCGGAAGCCGAACGCGTGGCCTTCTATCGCGCCAAATGCCTTACCTGTCACACCGGCGCGATGATGGCCACGCAACACTTTCCCGAGCAGCAGGACTGCGCCACCTGCCATATGCCGACTCGCAACACGACCGACATCTCCCACAATCAATCGACCGACCACAACATTCAGCGCACTCCGGCTATTGCCAACCTGCGCTTTGCCGCGTTGTCCGAGACCACCGAGCTCGTCCCCGTGGGCAGGGCTACCGTCACCGATCGCGACCTCGGCCTCGCCTACGCGCAACTTGCGGAGCGTGGCGACCGTGCCTCCGGTGAAAAGGCTCTCGCGCTCCTCAGCCGTTTCGAGGCCGCGGATGGTGCGCGGACTGATGCTCCGGTCCATGTTCAGTTGGGTTTCCTCTACCAACGCAACGGCGACCCGGCGAAAGCCCGCGCCGAGTATGCCGCCGCTCTGACAGCCGATCCCTACGAACCAACGGCCCTCGGCAATCTTGCCGTCCTCGACGCCGGCTCCGGGCACGCCGCCGAAGCCGTCAAGCTCTTGCAGCGCGTCGTTGAGGCCGATCCGACCCAGACCTCCGCTGGGCTCAATCTGGCTTTCATCCAGTGCCGCCTGGGCGATAAAACCGCCGCGCTCAATACGCTCAATACGCTTGCCCGCGTCTCGCCCGACCAGCCCACGGTGCGCAAATTTCTCGACACCGGTACTTACGGAGACCAGCGATGCGCCCTCCGCTAACCATGCCGGCGTTGGCGTTGAGCATGGCGATGCTCGCCCAGATGCCGATGCCGCCGCGAAATCCCGCCTGGATTACCCCCGCCTTGCTCCCCGCCGGCGGTAAGTTCTTTCAGGCCGAAAGTACCCACGCCATGTCAGCCCTGCTGGCGAAGATCTACAGCGACTCCGACTGGAAGACCGACCCCACGAAGCAGGCCGAGCGCGCCCGCTACTACGAATCGCTGCTAAAGAACCACCTCAGCTTTCGCGACGAAGCCACCATCCGCCAGCAACTGGCCATCGAGCTTCTCGGCGCGGGTGAAAGCGAGGCCGCCGTCGACGATCTCGAAACCCTTCGCAAGCAAAGCACCGATAGCCACCAGCCACTGCCGCCGGCGGAAGAGAAGAAGCTCGGCGAGTGGCTGGGATTAAGCTACCTGCGGCTCGGCGAGCAGCAGAACTGCATGGCGAACCGCGGCCAAAAGAGCTGCATCTTCCCCATTCGCGCGGCGGGCGTCCATAAAATTACGCGCGGAGCGGAGGGTGCCGTTCGCGAGTTCACCGCATTGCTGGAAAAGTATCCAAACGACGACGAGTCCCGCTGGCTGCTCAATATCGCTTACATGCAGCTCGGACAATATCCGGCGGGGGTCCCCGCGAAGTATTTCGCCTCGCCCAACCTCTATGCCTCCGAGCACGACGTTGACGAGTTCGAAGACATCGCCCTTACCGCCGGAGTCGACCTGACCAGTCATGCGGGCGGAGCCATCATGGAGGACTTCGACGGCGATGGCCTGCTCGACATTATGGTCACCTCGTCGATGCCCGACGACCAGATGCACCTCTTCCACAACAATGGCGTGAAGCATGGGCAACTGACCTTCACCGATGTCACCGCTCAATCCGGCTTGATGGGCGAGACCGGCGGCCTGAATCTCGTCCTCACCGACTATAACAACGATGGCCGCCCCGACGTGCTCATCCTGCGCGGCGGCTGGTGGGGCAAGCATGGCGTCTACCCGATGTCGCTGCTGCGCAACGATGGCGGCCCGCCCGGCCACGCGACCTTTACCGATGTTACGGTCGCGGCGGGCCTGATGAGCCCGCATCCCACCCAGACCGCCGCCTGGGCCGACTTCGACAACGACGGCTGGCTTGATCTCTTCGTTGGCCATGAGTCCACCCCGGACGATCCCCACCCGTCGCAGCTCTTCCACAACAATCACGACGGTACCTTTACCGAAGTGGGCGCGGCGGCGGGTCTCAGCGAGCTCGGCTTCGTCAAGGGCGTGGCCTGGGGCGACTTCAACAATGACGGTCGGCCCGATCTCTACGTCTCCGTCAAGGGGGGCCGTAACAAGCTCTTCCGCAACGACGGTGGCGGCCGCTTTACCGACGTGGCCCATGCCGCCGGAGTCGACTTACAGCGGAACACCTTCGCTACCTGGTTTTTCGATTACGACAACGATGGTTGGCCCGACCTGTTTGTCGCCGGATACTCGACCGAGAGCACCAACGATGTCGGCGCGTTCGAGCTGGGCCATCCCGCCCACGCCGAGCTGCCCAGGCTGTACCGCAACCAACATGACGGCACCTTTGAAGACGTAAGTCACAAGGTTCACCTCGACCGCGCCATCCTCGCCATGGGCGCGAACTTCGGCGACCTCGACAACGATGGCTGGCTCGACATTTATCTTGGCACCGGCGAGAGCTTCTACCAATCGCTGCTGCCGAACCGCATGTTCCGCAACGATGGCGGTGCCGTTTTCGAAGACGTCACCACCATGGGCGGCTTCGGTCATCTCCAGAAAGGCCACGCGATCGCCTTCGGCGACCTCGAAGGTAACGGTAACGAAGATGTCTTTGAAGAGATGGGAGGAGCCTTCCCCGGCGACACCTATCAAAGCGTCCTCTACCACAATCCCGGCCCGGTTCATGGACCGGCCAATCATTCCATTACCCTCTCGCTCGAAGGCGCGCGGACCAACCGCGCCGCTTTTGGGGCCAAAATCGCCGTGTCCGTAGGCATGGGAGACGCAAGGCGGACGATCTACCGCACCGTAGGTTACGGGTCCAGCTTCGGCGGCAATCCGCTTCGGCAGCACATCGGCATCGGCCCAGCCACCGTCGTCGATAAGATCGAAGTCACGTGGCCCACCTCGCACACGACGCAGACCTTCACCCAAATTACAGCCGATAGCAGTTACCACCTGCGCGAGGGCGATAAGGTTTTTACTGAGAGTGCCAATCGCCACGCTTCGTCCCCGATCGTACCAGCGACACGCTGAATCCCACGCTGACGCCATACGGATGCAACGCCCCATAGGTAAACTGCGGCCAATCCTGGTATTCGAAGTCGGCGAGCCGCACCCGCACCCGTTCGTTCAGACGATAGTCCAAGCCCGCGCCGGGCGCGATTACAAAGTAGTTTCCCGTCGCATAGCCGTAGGGGAAGCTGAAGCGGCCCAAGCCGACGAGTACCTTCACGTAGGGATCGAGCCGATGCGGACGAAGTGAAACCCTTGGCCCCACCAGGTACGTCGTGGGGTGCGCGCCCGCCACGTTATGGTAGCGCAGCGAGGTAAACTCGCCTTCGATCCCGTATCGCCATGATGGGTTCAGGTCCACGAAGACGCCGGTGCCGCCCAGATCGCGATGGCCGTAGTCGAGCTTATAGCCACTGACTGTCGAGCCCACGGTAATCAGGGAACCCGGTCCAGTGCCGGCGTATCTTGCCTGCCCATGGCAAACCGCGGCCAGCACCACCAGCAGAAATCCTATCCAGATCGTCCTCATGGCGTCACCGTCAGGGTCATGTCGACCGCTTCCAACACACCCGCGCCCTGCGCCGCCGCCGTAATCTGGAAGTGATAAACTCCGGCCGGCGTTCCATTGACCGTAAGCGATCCGCAGCCCGAAAGCCCCGCCATCGTGCCCAGGGCACAGAGCGCCAGCAGTAGTCGCATCGCCGGAAGAGACAGCCGCTTGCGTAAGCACAGCAGAACCGCCCCGAACGGCAGGCCGCACAGCGCCAGCAGCCTTTCGCCGTTGTGCTGCGACTCCATTCTGGCCACGCTCCCCGCGGTCAGTGGCGACCCGGTATCGACCACCACCTGCACCGTCTGGCTG
>CAXTRY010000082.1:0-12483 GCA_964246805.1 uncultured Acidobacteriaceae bacterium | reverse complement strand
GCGCGCTCGAACGCCGCCGCCCCGCCGCCGCCGTCCTGATCGACTTCCCCGACGTGAACTTCCGCCTAGCCAAACACTGCAAGCGCCTCGGCATCCCGGTCGTCTGGTTCGTCAGCCCGCAGCTGTGGGCGTGGAAGCGCCGCCGCCTGCGCTGGGTCCAGCAGCGCGTCGACCGCATGATGGTCATCTTCCCCTTCGAGGAGCCGTTCTACCGGGCGCGCGGCGTACAAGCCGAGTTCGTCGGGCATCCGTTGGCGAGCTTGCCGCTGCCGGAGGCGTCGCGGGAGGAGTATGCGAAAGCTAATGGCCTCAACACGAACAAACCTTGGATCAGCATATTGCCGGGATCTCGCATGAAGGAAGTACAGCTCAATCTTTCGACGATGCTCGACGCTGCAAGCGCCTTTGACGTTGATTATGAATGGATTGTCCCTGTCGCATCCACGCTCCAGCGCGACGATGTTCAACACCTCATCAGGAACGGAGAGCAGCTTCGTGAGCGAACCGGCCCCGAGTGGCCCGGCCTCATCCATCTGGTGGACGACGCCCGCGCTGCCCTCCATCACGGCCGCGCCGCCATTGTCGCCAGCGGCACCGCCACCGTCCAGGCCGCGCTCATTGGCAACCCGTTCGTCGTCGTCTACCGCGTTTCACCCCTTACCTTCCGGCTGGCCAAGCGCCTCGTACGCTATCCCGCCGAGATCCCCGCGCCGCTCGACGCCCACGGCAACCTGCCCATCGCCATGGTCAACCTGATCGCGGGCCGTCGCATCGTCCCCGAGCTGCTGCAAGATCAGTTCACCGGCAATAACGTCGCCGCCGCCCTCCGCCCGCTGCTCGAAGACGGGCCCACCCGCGACACCATGATGCGCGATCTCCAAGAAGTCAGGCAACAGCTCACCCCGCGCGACGGCACAGATCCAATCCGGCGCGTTTGCGATGCCGTACAGTCTCTGATGAACGCCCCTGGCCGCAAAGGTGGCGAAAACGCCCCGTCCATCGTCTAACCTGTTGCTAGTAGAGCATCGCCCGAACATCCGCATCACACGAGGACCCGCCTCCCCATGATCTTCCGCTTCAAGGCCACCCTAAGCCTGGCCGCACTCGCCCTCAGCACGACCCTCGCCGCCGCGCCCGTGCGCCCGCAAATGCAGATTACCGGCTACGTCATTGGAGCTGATCTCGACCCCGCCGCCAACAAGCTGACCGCCACCGCCGACGTGACCCTCACCGCGCTTGAAGACCTGACCGCCGTCACCTTCGAGCTCAACAACGGCCTACAAATCACAAAGCTGACCGACGCGCAAGGCAAAGTCCTCACACCCGAACGGCTCACCACCAATTCAACCGTCCACGTCCCGCTGCTCACGTCGCTCCCGAAAGGCTCGACCAGCGTCTTTCACTTCGCCTACAACGGCGTCCTCACCGGCGCGGACACCTCCCCAGTCGAAGGCATCAAGCTCGCCGCCATCGCCGATCCCATCTCCATCCTGCTCTATGCCGGACGCTGGTTTCCGATGACCGGCCTCTTCACCGATCGCTTCACCGCCGAGATGCACATCCGCGTCCCCGCCGACGAGCGCGCCGTCGCCAGCGGCTTTACCAGTCAAAAGACGCTGCCCGACAAGCGGATCGAGTACAGCTTTAGCTGGACCAAGCCCGGCTTTCCCGGTACTGTCATCGCGGGCAAGTTCCTGCCGGCCGTATCCGCTCCGGGCCTCGCCAATATAAAGGTCTACACCACCGAAAAGCGCAAGGATTTCGCGCTCGACTTCCTCCGCCAGACCGCGCGCGAGTTCGAGTACATGAGCAGCACCTTCGGCCCACCGGAATCGGGCAAGCTCAATGTTGTCGAACTCCCCGAAGACTCCGTCTCCGCCGCATGGGCACCCGAGATTGCCGCCATCGCCGGGCAGCGCATCGCCGATCACAACTCGCAGCGCCTGCTTTCGAACACACTCGCGCATCAGTGGTGGGGCAGCACCGTATCGCCGGCCACGCTGAACGATGCATGGATTACCAATGGCCTCTCGCGCTATACCGAGTTGATGTACCTGGAGGATTCGGCTGGTAAGAACACCTTCCAAAATGCCGTCACCGATGTCTCGGCCGGTGCGCTCGCCTACGACACGGAACCTCTCACCAGCCTCGGTCGTCTCGATCCTTTCTCGCCGCAGTTCCAGTCCATGACTCTGGAGAAGGGCGCGATGGTCTTCCATATGCTTCGCTGGGAGATGGGCGACGAGGTATTTACCAAATTCCTGAAGGATTTGGCAAACCAATATGCCGATAAGCCGATTCGCACCGCCGATTTCGAAAAGCTGGCGGAAACCGACTCAAACCTTCCGCTGGATCCGTTTTTCGCCCAGTGGCTCGACGGCACCGGCGCACCTACCTTCGCCGATAAGTTCACCGTCTTTCGCCTGGGTAGCAATAAGGGATTCCGCACGACCGGTTCCATCGATCAGGACCTCGACCTCTTCCGGATGCCGGTCGAACTGCGTATCGAAACCGACGGTAAGACCGAGGTCAGGCGCGTAGATGTAAGCGGCACCGAGTCGCAGTATTCGGTCGAGACCTTCGGCCGTCCGCGCCGCATTCAGATCGACCCACAGGGATGGCTGCTTAAATCCACGCCGGACCTCGCCGTGCGGGTTGCCGTGCTGCGCGGGCAGCAACTCGTCGCGCAGGGCGACTATACGGCCGCGCTCGCCGAGTACCAGAAGGCGCTCGACACCAACAAGACCAGCTCGCTGGCCAGCTATCGTATCGGCGAAATCTTTGTGACTCAACGCAACTACCAGGCCGCCGCGAACTCTTTTCGCGACGCTCTGCGTGGCGATGGCGACCCCCGCTGGGCTGAGTGTTGGAGCCATGTGCAGCTGGGCCGCATCTTCGACGTGACAGGGCAGCGGGATCGTGCCGTGAATGAGTACAGGCTGGGCGTTCAGACCAACGACAACACGCAAGGCTGCGTCAATGAAGCGCGGGCCTCCATGCAGAAGCCGTATACGCGTCCGAAAACCGATAATTGAGCAGCATCACGCCGATGCGGTTGCGCTCATGGGAATTTTTTACCGGTATCCAATAATAAATTCCTTAATTGAACACTGAACGAAGCGACAGCATTAAATATTTATTAAACCGAGCAACCTTTACCAGATTTTCCTCGTTTCGTGCAGGCAAACTCAGTTACACTCGATACATAAGTAATCAACGATTGTTCAAAAAGTACCTAGCCAATTCAAGGCTACAGGCTCCTCCCGGAGCTTTATGCCTCTCGTTTGCTTGTTACACCTGGAAATTCGACTGTAGCTCTGTGGCACACCTGTAATCTCCCTCTGTCTTGCGCCGATTTACGCGTCAACGGATTAGATAGTCCTAATCCGCAAACGACATCATGAACGCTCGACGTTCCAATAGAGGAGCACGATGAAGAAGATTGCAACTTGCTTATTGCTTGCCACGTTGGCTTACTGCGGCGCTGCACAAACTGGCACTCCGTCCTGCTCAAACATGTCTCTTGGCCCTAACGGTGCGTTGAATGGCTTCGTGCCTTCACCCAACGATGCCTGGCACCAGGACATCACCAATGCACCCATCGATCCAACGTCGGCCTTCATCATGACGCAAGGGGTGAATGGGTTGAAGGGATATGGTCTTCACCCCGACTTCGGTTCGACCTTCGGGATTCCTTATAACGTCGTGGATTCCAGCGCGACGCCGCCCGTACCCGTAAAAATGACGCTCTACGGGGGCGACAGCGACAACACTCTCAGCCCGCTTAGCTCTTCGCTTACTGTCGAGGGCGGCTATCCCACTTGCCCGTATGACGCGGGAACGACGACCGACGCGAGCGATCATCACGTCATCGCGGTGGACCGCAACCAGTGTGTCGCCTACGAACTCTGGCGTGGAAGCTACTGCGCGGGCGCATGGAGCGCGGCGAACGGAGCGATCTGGGATTTGACCAAAACGGAGCAGCGTCCGATTGGACTTACCTCGGTGGACGCGGCCGGTCTGAGCGTCTTTTCCGGTCTGATTCGTTACGATGAAATTGTCGCCGGACAGATCAATCACGCGATCCGGTTCACGACCAAGTTCACCCGCAATAACCAGAATAATGGCCTCTTCACCGCGCCCGCGACCCATGCGGCGGGGAACGGATGGGGTCTCGACAACCCCATCATCGGAATGCGTATCCGGCTTCGGGCCGATTTCGACATCTCGCATTATTCGCAGACCAACCAAATCATCCTCAAGGCAATGAAGCAGTACGGCATGATTCTCGCGGATAACGGCAGCACGTTGTTTTTCCAAGGGACGCCGGATAGCCGCTGGAACGATGACGATCTCAGCAACCTGAAGCAGGTACCGTCCTCGGCGTTCGACATGATCCAGATGAATTCGGTGTACGACACGTCCACGGCTCCAACGGGCGCGGCCCCCAAGATCAACAGCTTTACCGCGTCATCCACGAATATCAACTTGGGGGCCAGTGTTACCCTCACGCCTACGGTCACCAATGCCAGCTATAGCTTCATCGATGTCGCCGGCTTCGTGCGCGGGCCGGTGACGGTCACGCCAACCGCAACCACCACCTATACGCTCACCAGCCGCAATGCTTTCGGTACGTCGACGGCTTCGGTGACGGTCAATGTCAACGCCGCGCCACCCCCGCCTACCGTCAAGGCAGTGTCGATCGCCGGTGTCAACAGCGTTGCCAATGTCTACACCTTCAGCGCGCAGGCACAGCTGTCCAACAACACCGTTCAAGACGTAACCCGCGCCGCCGCGTGGACGAGCAGCAATCCCGCCGTGGCTACCATCGCGAACGGAACGCTCCTCTTCGTGCGGTCCGGCACCACCACGGTCGTCGCACAGGATGGTGCGGTTACCAGTCAGCCGATTACGGTGCGGGCGGTCCTGCCGCTACGTATCAGCGGATCGCCGGTTACCGCTTCGAAATAGCTACTATTTGCAGCACTCGGCAGGGCGGCCCCTCACAGGCCGCCCGCTTTTTTGTAGTTACAGAAACCTCTTACTCGTAACGAAGCGCTTCGATGGGATCGAGATTGGCTGCCTGCATCGCGGGGATCATGCCGCTTACCGTCCCCACCAGGATCAGGATCGTCGTGGCAATCACAACGATATGCGGTGAGATCAGCAGGTGAATATCGGCATCGGTGGCGTTCTCGGCAATCGCGCTATAGAACTTAACGCTGCCTACACCCGTCGAGACCGCGTAGGCCAGCAGCACCCCCCCAACGCCGCCGACACTTGAGATGACCAGCGCCTCGGCAAGGAACTGTAAAAGAATGTGCCGCTTGCGCGCGCCAAGCGCCTTTTCAACGCCGATCTCGCGCGTCCGTTGCTGCACGCTGACCAGCATGATGTTCATCAGGCCGATACCCGCAATGCCCAATGTCAGCGCCCCGATGAATAGCAGAAGCACCTGCAAGCCGAGGGATACGGCGCGAAATTGCGAGAGCTGTTCCATAAGGTTCGCGACGTAGATGGCGTTCTTATCCGAAGGCCGAAAGCCATGCGCGGCGGCCAGCGTGTTGCGCATCGCCCGCTCTACTTCTTTGTGATCGCCCTGGTAGCTGAACCAGATGCCGCCCAGATACTTCGTGTCTTTCAGATCGCCCATCGTCGTCAGCGGGATATCCACCGCGCGATTGACATTGTCGTCGCCTTCCTGCATCTTGGCCTTGAGAACGCCGACCACCTGAAAGCTAATGCCGTTAACGTGGATTGTCTCGCCGATAGGATAAAGCCCCGAGAAGAGCTTCGTCTTCGCTTCGGAGCCGATTAGCGCCACATGCGCGCGGCTCACAAGATCCGCTTGTGTGAGAGGACGTCCGGCCACGATGTCCATCTTCTGTATTTGCTGAAGCTCCGGCGTGATGCCGTCCACTTCCCAGGTGTAGTTATGCAGGTCATTGGACACGGGCACCGTTTTATAATCGGTCGGCGCGACGTGAATGACTCCCGGCACGGTCTCCTGAATGCGCTCGACATCTTCGAGCGTGAATCGGACCTTGACTCCAGCCTTGGCACCGCCCGCCTGCTCGCTCGTCGTCCCGGGAAAGACGCCGATCATGTTCGAGCCGAACTGCGAGAAGATCGCCTCGAACGCCCGCCCAAAGCCCGCGCCGAAGGCCAGCAGCAAAATCACGGTAGCGATGCCCCAGGCCATGCCGACGATCGTTATGGTCGTCCGCCGCCCGTTGTGCCGCATGGCCTCCATCGCCTGCCCGAAGATGTCTTTCAGCATCGCCTACTCCTTGCGCAGCGCTTCAACTGGTTCCAGCAGGGCGGCCGTGCGCGCCGGATAAATCCCCGCCACGATCCCGCAGAGTGTCAGGGTAATAATCGCCATGGCGGCCGACCAGGGCACCAGCCGCGGCGGGTCCATGCCCATCTCGTTTCCGCCCAGCAGCGATCCCAGCAGCCCCATAAAACAGGCCGCGGCCGCAATGCCGATCACGCCGCTAAGCCCCGTGAGAATCAGACCTTCCAGGAAGAATTGCGTCATGATGCTGCGGTTGGTCGCCCCCAGCGCTTTGCGTAGTCCGATCTCGCGCGTCCGCTCCTGTACCGTCACCAGCATAATGTTGACGATCCCGACCGCGCCCAGCGCCAGCGTCACCACGCCTACACCTCCGAGGAAGACGTCCATCGCCGTGAAGATCAGCCCAACGGTCTTGTTCGACTTGATGGTGTCCCATTCCTCGTAAGCATCTTTAAGGTTAGGCGAGAAGCCGTGCCGCTGGGCGATGACACGATGCACATCGGCCTTCGCTGCTTCGTTCTCGTTTTCCGCGATGGGCTGGTATTGAATGGAGGAGATGGCGTCTTCGGGAAGATTCTCGCCGACGATGGGGAAAAGCTGCATCATGGTAGTCAGCGGTACATAGATTTTCTGGTTGTCGCTGTCATTATTGCCGCGTCCAATCCTAGCCGCTACACCCACCACCTGAAATCTATATCCATTCAGAGTAATAAATGCTCCCAACGCAGGCCGTCCGGGAAAGAGCAACTTACTGTTTTTCTGGCCCAGCACGACCACCTGCCGCCGCTGGCTTAGATCGTCGCTATTCAGAAAGCGGCCCTGCGCGATCGGCAGATGGCGAATGTCTGGGAAATTGACTTCCACGCCCATTACAGGGCCACCCGCGCTGGAAAACTCGCTGACCTCTTTCAAATCTCCGCGATTGATAAGCGCCGTTACATTGCGAACGTGGGAAGCCTCGGAACGGATGGCCATGGCATCTGACAGCGTCAGCTTATAAGGGCGCATCCCGCTATGTTGACTTGGCAAGGCCGGGATCGTTCCGCTAAACATCATAATGACGTCGTTACCGACTTCGGCCAGCCCCCGCCGCTGACCCGAGCGAAAGCCCTCGCCCAGGCCGATCAGCAGCAGCAACGACGCCACGCCCCACGCAATCCCGAACATCGTGAGGAAAGACCGGAGCTTGTTCGCTCCAATCGCCTGAAAAACTTGCGTAAACGTATCGATGATGGCGCGCATGGGTTCGTTTGGCTGAAGCTCGGGTTACAACTCGATCTACAGCAAAGGATACGTTACCCGCGACAAAAGGTTCCCAGCATGGCGCTAATGGGTGTAAACGATATTTTTCATCAGCATCGGTAGATCTGGGTCCGCTTCAAGCGAAGCTTCACTTCCTAGTGCAAAAAAGAACGCCGCCACCGCCGCAAGCACGTCGCTATCTATAGTTGCTGGATAAAGCAGGCGCGGCGCGGCTCCTATCGTCCCCCGCAGAACCACGATGCGATCGGACCTGTAAGTACAGGACGCCAGGTCGGTGACGCTGATATGAGCGGTCGGCGTACAAAAAATCGTGCGCGGCGGAGCCATGCGATCCAGCAGGCTCAGGATCTCGAGCTTCGATTCGAGATCGTCCGGGACAAAATCGATGGCCAAGTCCGCATCGTGCACCGCATCTTCGACGGTCGAAACCAGCGCCAGCCGGCCGGAGGTTTGCAGGCGAAGATCGGAAAAGTCCGCCTCCGCTCGCCGCAGGTTGGCTGGCATGACATCTTCCAGAACGACGCGGAAGCCAGCCGCCGCGCAATGGAGAGCGAAGGCTCGTCCGGCCTTCCCCGCTCCAATCACGGCTACGGCGCGGATCGTCTCCGCACTCACAACTTCTTGCTTGACTTACTTTCAACCGCCGTCAATACAGATTCGTAGCTTGGATCGGATACACGAAAGTGATCCGCGACACGCTGCTTATCTTCGTCTGTCAACGAGGGTAGAACGGCCAGGATGCGGCGCAGAGTCACCGAAATATCATCGACATAATTCATGGTGCGGATTGCTTCGCCGGAGAGCGGCATGGGGCAGACTCCAATCTGTTGTGTACTGTAGACAGTCTAAATGGTATGCGCCCGCCTAAGCATTCGCTTCAATCATCACGCGCAGATTGGCTTCGTCCGTAGGTTTTCCGGCGTCGATCCCCTCAAGCGGAACCTCATACCCGTCTCTGTCCGTCATGGCCATCAACGCCGACAGCTTTGCGGCAAAATCGGGATGCAACGCCTGAGGAGGGTATCGCCAGGTCCAGTTTCCGGCCGGGGCGGACGGCGTGTTCATGCGTGCCTCACTGCCGAGATGCAGCACATCCTGTAGCGGGAAGATGCATGTATTGGCTACTGAACTGGCCGCGGCCCGCAGCATCGCCCAGACGATCTCGCCTTCATAGCGGATTTCGCCGAGATATGTTTCAACATTCGCCCGCTCATAAGGCGCGAGATCGTCGCGCCACCAGCCAAGTGTCGTATTGTTGTCGTGCGTCCCAGTGTAGATAACCGTGTTCGGCACACAACGATGCGGCAGGTAGAGATGGCCACCTCTGTCGGAGAAGCCGAACTGCAGGATACGCATGCCCGGCATGCCGAAGTGCTCGCGCAACTCGTCAACCGCTTTCGTAATAAGTCCTAAGTCTTCCGCAATGAAGGGAAGATCGCCGAAGACCTCCTTCAGCCGCTGGAACAAAGCCACGCCCGGAGCCTTAACCCACTGGCCGTTCATCGCCGTCTCTTCATCCGCGGCGATCGACCAGAACGCCTCAAAACCTCGGAAGTGATCGAGCCGGATCATGTCGTAGAGCTCCAGAGCGCGCCGGATACGGGCCACCCACCAGTCGAATCCGCGCTCTTGCAGCAGACTCCACTTGTACAGCGGATTGCCCCACCGCTGCCCGGTCGCGGAGAAATAATCCGGCGGCACGCCCGAGACGCGGGTTGGACGCCGGTCTTCATCCAGCTCGAAGATGTCGGGGTTGGTCCACACGTCCGCGCTATCGTAGCTGACGAAGATGGCGACGTCGCCCAGGATGCGAATCTCGCGTTTGCCGCAATAGGTCTTCAGGGAACACCACTGCTCCGAAAAGAGAAATTGGATAGCCTGCTCGACTGCCAGCTCGCGCGCCCGCTCGTTCAGCAGCCCGGTCAGCGCGTCCGGCTGACGGTGTGCATACTCTACCGGCCACTCATGCCAGCTGGCGTAAGCGAACTGCCGCCGCAGCACCACATACATGGCGTAGTCGGTCAGCCAGGAGAGATTGTCCTCGCAGAACTTGTGAAATCGCACCCGTTGCTCCGGCGTCGCGCGATCCAGGAAGTTCCCCGCCGCCTCCTCCACTAAAGGCAGCTTGCGCTCGTTCGCGGCGCTGAAGTCCACAGGTCCTTCATGCCCTGGCAGCCCTTCGATCCGTTCCGCCGCGAGCCAGCCATCTTCTACCAAGCTTTCAAGGCTGATCAGCAGCGGATTGCCCGCGAACGCCGAAAGCGCCGAATAAGGCGAGCTGCCATAGCCCGTGGGGCTTAGCGGAAGCACCTGCCAGAGCCGCTGCTTCGCCTCCACCAGGAAGTCGGCAAACGCGTAAGCGGCGGGACCGAAGTCGCCCACGCCACCGTAAGAAGGCAAAGACGTAATGTGCAGCAGGATTCCAGAGAGCCGTTCTTCGATCATGGTTCACCTATGTTCGTTAGGAGGCCGCTCGAAGAGCATACGTTGCCACGAAGCATAAAGGGCCTGCTCCTCAACCAAAACGGTGAGGGAGCAGGCCCATTGTGGACAAGTATGGACTAGTTGCCGAAGGGCGATGCGCCCGGAGCACCGGGAGCGGCCGCCTTCTTGGTGTAGCGCACAGCCCCGCTCTTCTCATATTTTTGAGCCAGATCGGAGATATACACGCGGAATATCTCCTCATGCTGATCGTTCAACAGCTGCTCCCGCGTGGCGGCAAAGTTCTTCGCGATGTCGTCCGGCGTCGGCTCCTGCTTGTCGGTTACGGTCAGCACGATCCCCACCCGCCCGGCGTTGATGGGGCCGGAGACCGCGCCCTTCGCCAGCGTAAACACCACCGCGCCAGGCCCCGACATCGCGCCGAGGTCCGGCACCTGGCCGTCCTTGCCGACGAGATCGCTCGTCTTTACCGGAATGTTCATCTCGGCCGCCGCTTTGCGCAGATCGTTCAACACCTTGGCGCGATCGTCGAGCTTATTCAGTTGTGCGCTCAACATTTGCGGCAGTTGCTGCTCGCGATAGTCGTCGAGGATGTGCTGCTTATACCCCGCGAAATCCGGCGCGTGGGCCGCCTTTGTGTCCAACACTTGGAAGACCGCGTAACCGTCGCCGGTCGAGACCGAAGCCGGTGGCGCGCCCTTGTTCACGGTGAAGGCCTGCGTCAACAGCGCCGAACCATCCGCCAAACCCGCTACCGTACCATCCTTCGCCAGATAGTCCGTCGTTACGGCTTTCAAATTATGTGCAGCCGCGGTCCTGTCGATACCATTCTTGGCCGCCTCGCCCGCCAGCTGCTGCGCAAAGCTCTGCTCCGCCACGCCGGCCTTCTGCTGCTCAAGCACCGGCAGGATCTGCGGCTTCACCTCAGCCAGCGGCTGAAGGTGGGCCGTCTTCTTCTCTTCTGTCTGAATAATGTGGTAACCATACTGCGTCTTCACCAGGTCGGAGGTCTGTCCCGGCGAGAGGGAGAAGGCCATCTTGTCGAACTCCGGTACCGTCTTTCCACGGTCTAGCCAGCCCAACTCTCCGCCCGTTGCCTTCGATCCGGGATCGTCCGAATTCTTTGCGGCAAGTTCCGCGAAGTTGCCGCCGGACCTGATCTGGTTCAGAATGCCTTGCGCCTTCGCCTTGCCGTCCGCGTCGGTCTTGGCGTCCGCGCCCTGCGGAACAGCGATCAGGATGTGCCGTACCCTGACCTGCTCCTTCACCTGATATTGAGCCTGGTGCTGAGTATAGTAGGCCTGCACGTCTGCATCGGTTACCGCGGGCTTGCCACCCGGCAGGTTGGAGGCATCGAAGGCCGCGTACTCGATCTTGCGCGTCTCCGGTATGGCGTTCGCATAGCGGGTTGCATTCTGTTTGAAAAACGCCTGTAGGTCGGTATCGGAAGGATTGATCTGCTTCCGCAACTCCTCGGCCGAGAGGACCGCGTAGTCGAACTTTACCTTCGTCCCTTGCGCCAGATAAGCCCGCTTCACCGCCGCGTCCGATACCGTCACGCCCCCGGTAATCAGGGCCTGGAGCCGGTTGAGTTCCATATCCTGCTTCACCTGCGACTCAAAATCCGTTCGGCTGGTTTGAAAAGCCGCCTGGACGAAGTTCATGTAGGCGTCGTCCCCGATGTAGCTGCCGTTTGGGAACAGATACTGCGCGAAGGGCCCAGTCTGCAACTCCCGGCGAAGGTCCTCGTCCGACACCTGTAAGTGCAGCCGGTCGGCCTCGTGCTTTAGGATCGCCCGCTGCACAAGAATCTGCCCCGCGCGTTGCGCCATATAGGGCAGCAGAAAATCGGGCAACTTCTGCTGCTGCAGCTGCCGCTGGGCTAACTGATTCACCTCAGCTGCGGGAATCGGCGTGGAATCGCCTCCAAGCCTTCCCAGTGCGCCCGGCGAACGGACCGTCGCGAAGACCGTTGTATTACCGTTCGCGCCGGTGTTATCGAATATGCCGGGAACCAGCGTGATGACCATGGTGATGACGGCCAGGCCGATAATGACGGCGAAGACACCCTTGATGATGCGATTATCCTGTTGCAAGATGCGGATCATACGTGCTGGAACCTTTGCTTCTGGGCGCGGCTGATTATGTAGCGCCCGCCCGTGATTTTGCATAACGGAGCATATAGACACTCACGCGTCAGAGGCAGGGCAAGACCTGAGTATAGACGATGCTGCAACGCAGAGGGTGACCCGAACGGGCCACCCTCTCTATCGTTTAGTAGGGGTAAGGATAAGGTCGCGGGTAATACACCGGCCCATAGTAAGCGGGCGGCGGCGGATAGCGGCGGCGCATCTGCTGCTGCGCCCCTACCGGTACACCATTGGAAAGCCGATCCATCTCCGCCTGGGAGATCGTCGTCATCGGTGCCGGCTGTGCAAGATGGAAGGTCAGGATCGCCTCCGAAGGGATCAACACTTGAC
>CAXTRY010000081.1:0-12615 GCA_964246805.1 uncultured Acidobacteriaceae bacterium | reverse complement strand
TCGACGAGGGTGAAGGCGCACCCATCGTCTTTCAGCATGGCAATCCAACGAGTTCCTATCTCTGGCGAAAGGTGATGCCGGAATGCGTGGGACTCGGCCGGCTGATCGCCTGTGACCTGATCGGCATGGGTGATTCCGCCAAAATCCCAAACTCGGGGCCGAACCGCTATACCTATGCGGAACAGCGCGAGTACCTCTTCGCGCTCTGGGAAGAACTGGGCCTGAAGAAAGACGTGGTGCTTGTCATTCATGACTGGGGCTCGACCCTCGGCCTCGACTGGGCCTCGCAACACCCTGACCGGGTACAGGGTATCGCCTATATGGAAGCGGCTCCCTTGCCGCTCACCTGGAGCGACTTTCCTGAATCCGCCCAGCCCGGCTTCAAAGCGGCTCGCACGCCAGTCGGCGAGGACATGATTCTTAAAGACAACAATTTTATTGAAGGCTTTCTCATCCCTGGCGAGAAGCAGAACCTGTCGGCGGCCGACGAAGCGGAATATCGCCGTCCTTTCCTGAACCCAGGCGAAGACCGTCGTGCGATGCTTTCGTGGGCTCGCCAGATCTCTCTTGACGGTTCGCCCGCAGATGTCACGAAGATCTTGTCAGACATGTCCGACTGGCTGAAGGACTCGCCGATTCCAAAACTCCTGGTCAAAGGCGATCCGGGTTTCATTACCAACGGCCGGCTCGCTGAGTTCTGCGAAGGCCTGAAGAATCAAACCGAGGTAACAGTAAAGGGCGTGCACTTTCTACAGGAGTCTAGCGGGCCGGAGATCGGAAAGGCCGTGGCCGCTTTCGTTCGCTCGCTCCGTCAATAAGCACACTCCGCGTCGCCACAGTTTTCAATGATGATTCGCCCGACTTTATGCCAAAGCCGACCAGCACAAAGCAGCCTCGATCCGAAGGGAACACGCCATCCGCAACTCGCCGCAAGGCCTTACCGCACAGGTTTGTTCTTGATGCGATTGCGGAGTTGGCTCCCGCCACGCGCGCCATGTTTGGCGCTCTTGCGGTGTATGTAGGAGAGAAGATCGTCTTCCTGCTCAGGGACAGGGCAGACCAACCTGGCGCGAACGGGGTTTGGGTTGCGATTCCAGACGAACATCAGGAGAGCTTGTCTTCCGAGTTCCCCAACGCGAAACCGGTGCGGATCATGGGCAAAGAAATCAGTGGCTGGCGACTGCTCCCGGTCGTTGCCGGCGACTTTGAAGAAAGTGCTCTGCGCGCGTGTGAACTGGTGGCTAAGAAAGATCCCCGCATCGGTAAAGTGCCGAAGAGCAAGCGAACTCCAGCTTCGAAACGATGAAAGCATCTGCCCATAACCCTGTTTGCAATAGCACTTCCGAACACGGTATAAATCGTCTTCTTTGAAAGGTTAAAGTGGAAGACGTTGTTTTCAGGTCGAAACGCGGAGCTGTACTTCTGGTTTGTCTTCTCATTCTTTGTACGAGTCATAGTTTCTGCCAGTTGCCCGCTCCGGCATGGCGCGGGGTAGTGCAGGACGAGGGAGGGAAGCCGGTCGCGGCGGCGAAAGTGCGATTGGACGCGGAGGACGAACATAAAGCGGTGCCTGCGGGCACCGACGGAGTGTTCGCGTTCGAGGTATTGCCGCCGCATCGCTACGTAGTTTCAGTCGAAGCGAATGGACGCATTTTTCATAGTTCCGGGCCAGTGGAAATTCCAGCGCAGGCGGTGAGCGTTACGCTGACCCTTAGAGCCGACGCGACGTTGATGGTGGGGGTGCAGCAGGAGAAGGCGGCGGCGGGTGGCGAGCAGCTGACCAGCAAGGCCGTAAGCGAGATTCCGCTGAACAAACGCGACTTCAGCCAGCTCTTATTGCTGGCGGCGGGCACGGCGGCGGATTCAAGCGGGGCGTCGAACTTCACGCAGCAGTTCGCCATCAACGGCCAACGCGGCGTGGAGGCGGTGTTTGCGATGGATGGAGCGGACATCAGCGATCCCGAGGTGGGTGGCGGAACCTTTACGAACTTCAACGTGGATGCGGTGTTGGAGCTGCAGTCGCTCTCGGGCGTCATGCCGGCGGAGATAGGGCGGGGTGCGTCGGGCTTTACCAACATTCTGACGCGGACCGGGACGGATGGCCTGCATGGGTCTATCTTTGAGTTTGTGCGGAACTCCTCGCTCGATGCACGCAACTACTTCGATCACCCTTCGCCGGTCAGCCCGGGGCGCATCCCCCCGTTCAAGCGCAATGAATACGGCGTCACCAATGGCGGTCCAATATGGATCCCGCATCTGTACGACGGTCGCGGGAAGGCGTTTTACTTCGCGGAGTACCAGGGCTTCCGCCAGGTGCTGGGGACGACGCAGGTGTTCGCGGTACCGACGGCTCAGCAGCGAGCGGGGATCGACACGACAGCTTATGCGGGCGACACGCTGACGGTACCGGTCGATCCGGCGATCGCGCGAGTGCTGGCGCGGTATCCGCTGCCGAACTTCGCCGCTGGGACCTTTGGCGCAAACACCTACGCGACCTCGTCGAAGGTGACGACGAATGCCGACCAGTTCTCGGTACGTCTGGATTATCAATATGGTGCGAAGGATCGTTTCTTTGGAAGGTTTACGCTCGACAATCTCGATGGACCGGTAACGAACCCGGACCAGACGGCGCTCGATCCCAGCTTCGGCGTGGTGTATATGGATCGGCAGCGGAATGGCATCGTGACTTGGGTACACACGGCGTCGCCGCGGCTGGTGTTTGAGTCGTCACTCAGCGCGATCAGGACGACACCATCGTTCCCGACCACGAATCAGACGGACCCGGCGATTAAGTTCAACGATGCCCTGTTTGAACCGTTCAACGCGCCCGCCGGGTCCGTGGTGCGAGCGTTCGGCAACTTGTTTCATGGGCGCGAAAATGTATCGATCACGACCGCCGGACACGCCTTCAAGATAGGGGTCGAGGTCCGCCTGAATGTCGATTCCACCTATTTCGGCACCTCGCCGAATGGAGAGTACGATTTTGGCGGGGGAACGGCGTTTTCACCCTCTGAGATTGAGTCGCAAAGCGGAATGCATAACATCCACGTGGGCGATCCGCTGCCGGATACGCTTTCAGCGCTGTTGGTGGGCAGTCCGTTTGTGTATACCCGCGCGGTTGCGCCGTCCTACTTTTCGAATGGCGAGAACATTGGACCCGCCGCCGATAACCGCCGGGCGTTCGCGGCTTATGTGCAGGACGCGTGGAAGATCACGCAGCGGATGGTATTGAACTATGGGCTACGCCTTGAGCTGTACACGCCTATTTCGGAGCGGGCGAAGCGAGGCTCGGGCTTTTATCCCACGGCCAACAGCGGGCAGGAGTTCCTCATCAACCCGGAGCCGCGTTATCGCACGGCGATGAATAACTGGGGGCCGCGTCTTCAGGTGGATTACCGCTTCAGCGAGCGCCTGATTGGCCACGTGGGCGGCGGCCTGACGACGATCCCGCCGAATATCTGGCAGGACAACCAATTTACCGGCAGTCTACCGTTCGTCTTTTATCCTCGGGTAACGGCTGCGGCCGGGGCACAGGTTCCGTATGGCTTTCAGATCACGCCGGCGCAGCTGCCGCGCGTCTACACGCCGGACGGCACGGACATCTTCGCCGGAAGGCGTCCGAATGACGTGCCCGTGAACACGGTTGTCGATATTGCAAGGCTGGAGCGGGACATCGGGGCGCTGTCCGGCCAGCCATCCCCGTTGAATGTTGCGGCGATCAACCGGAACTTTGGGAACTCCATGATGGCGACCTGGTCTTTGGGGCTGGAGAGATCGCTCGGCAATGTAACGGCTTCGGCAAATTACGTTGGGACGACGGGTTATAAGCTGGCGCGGTACGACTTTCCGAACGCCTACCCAGGCGCTACGGCGGCGTTCGCGCGGTATACGCAGTTCAACGCGGCGGGTGCCGCGGTCGGCGGCTTCGGCACGGAGAGCGAGACCGTCGCGACCTCGCATTCCAACTATCACGCGCTGCAACTTTCGGCCGCCGGCCAGACCCCGCACGGCGGCCCGGGGATGCAGGCTAGCTACACATGGTCGAAGTCGATCGATGATACCAGCACGGTGGCGGGAACGTCGGCGACGAGCACGGTGGGGGCGATCGCGCAGGCCGCTCCACAAAACCCCTTCGACACCCACGCCGAACGCGGCCCGTCGACGTTCGACGCGACGCACTCGTTCTCGCTGAGCCTGACCCAGGAGCTGCCATTCGAGCGGCTGGGCTTTCTCGATCCGGTCAATCGAAAGGCTGTGGAAGGCTGGCAACTCATCAGCGTTTCGAGCATCAGTAGCGGTACGCCGTTCACGGTCTACTCGGGCATTCAGCAGACCGGGGCAGGTTCGGCCAACGCGGACCGGCCGGATCAGATCGCTCAGCCGGTGCTGTCGACAGCTCGGACGCGGCGCAAGGACTACTTCGGCCGTGGCGACAACAACTCGTCCTTCTTCTCCATACCGATCAATGTTGTGGACGGCACGGGACCGAACCGGGGCCGCTTCGGCACGCTGGGGCGGAACACCTTTCGCGGACCGGCCTTTTACAACTTCGACATCTCGCTGGTGAAAGACACGCCGGTAGGCCGGCGCAAATCCGGTAGCGAGTTGGTCAACGTGCAGTTCCGGTCGGAGTTCTTCAACGTCTTCAACATTGTGAACATGGGGTTGCCTTCGAATACGATTCTCGGCTCGGGGTTCGGTCTGATCAACCGGACGGCGGGTAGTTCGCGCCAGATTCAGTTCTCGTTGAAGGTTGCGTATTAGCTCCTGTAAGGACGACGCTGCGATATACCTTTGCATCGGATGGAAGAACGCTGGTGCGTATCCTGATCAGAAGAGGGCATCCGATGCAGAAGACATTGCAGGTAGGCATTATCGGTGCAAGCGCGGAACGGGGCTGGGCGCGCGACTCTCACGTTCCCGCGGTCCAGCGGCTTGAGGGACTTGAACTGGGGGCAGTGGTCTCCGGCAACCAGGCTAAGTCCGACGCAGCGGCGAAAGCGTTTGGGGCACGCGCGGCGTATGCGAATTCTCAAGAATTGATTCATGATCCGGCTATCAGCATTGTTTCCGTGTGCGTTAAGGTTCCCGACCATCGCGATTTGGTGTTGAGCGCGGTGGAAGCGGGAAAGCATATCTATTGCGAGTGGCCTTTGGGGCGCAATCTAGCGGAAACGGAGGAGCTTGCCGCGGCGGCAGAGAAAGCTGGCGTCCACGTAGCTATCGGCTTACAGACGCGCCAGAACCCAATGCTGCGGCATGCACGCGACCTCGTCGTTTCGGGAGCAATCGGCGAGGTGCTGAGCGCACGCATTCTATCGAGCACCTTGGCGTTCGGTCCAAAAGTCGAATCGGCCATGGCTTTTGGCGAGGACAGCGCTAATGGTGTCACGCTGGTGACGATTCAAGGTGCCCACACGGTCGATGCGGCTATCGCAGTGCTAGGTAGTCTAACAAGCGTCTCGGCATTGACAAGTACGCAGTACGCGCAAGTGGAAGTCGGGGATCCGCCCAAGATGTTTACCCGTTCGATCCCGGACCATCTCTTCTTGCAGGCGAAGCTCGCGAGTAAGGGTGTACTCGGGGTCGAAGTGATCGGCGGCCGGCCAGCCGGTGAGGTTACGTTCTCTTTCCAGATCACCGGCGAACGCGGCTTGCTGGAACTCCATGGAGGAGCGGTTCGGGGATTTCAGTCGGGTACCCTGGAATTGATGTGGAACGGCGAGCCGCAGCAAGTGGACGAAGGCGAGTTGAGTTCCATGCCGGAGAGCGCCCTCAACGTAGCCGGCATGTACGCTGCGTTGCGCGACGACATCCATGCGAACACACGTACCGTACCCGGGTTCGACCATGCCATATCCTTAATGAAGATGATCGACGACCTGATGGCTTCTTCGCAGAATGGAGTTCGCAAGATGGCATCGGGATGGCCCCATAAATAATGTCGAAGTTACGAGGTGACAGTAGTGTAGTCGACTACATCACCCACCTCTGGCATGGGTGCGTTCACCTGGAGCTCAGCGTTGGTTCTAAGGTGCAACTGGGTTCCCCTGCGAGTTGTTTATAAGCCAATCGCCGATCGATCGATCTTGCTTTGCTATGCTGACGTAAGTCAAAGTGTTTTCAGGAGTCTCATGGCGGACGAAATATTGAGTGTAGTGCCGGCGGTTGCGGCGGCGGTTAAGATTACGGTGCGGCCGAACGGACCGTTTCGCGTGGAGGGGCCGATCTCGCTGGTCGATGTCGAAGGCAAGGAGTGGGACCTGACGGGGAAACCGGCGATTTCACTGTGCCGTTGCGGGTTGTCGTCGAAACGGCCGTTCTGCGATGGGACGCATGGACGCGAAGGATGGCAGTGCGACGCCAGCCCGATCCCGAAGGAGCCGGTGGCGCTGGGCTAGCATCGTGCGGGTCTTATTTATCTGCGCGCGCAACCGTTTGCGGAGCCGGACAGCAGAGGCGATCTTCTCCGGGATGGATGGCGTAGAGGTCAGCTCGGCGGGCACTGCGGTGGATGCGGAGCGTCCGGTGAGCGCGGATCTGCTGGGGTGGGCAGAGCTGATCTTTGTGATGGAAGTGAAGCAGCGCGCGCATCTGGCGAAGCGGTTTGCGGCGGCGGTTCGGGAGAAGAAGATTGTGGTTCTCGGCATCCCGGACCGCTATCGGTATATGCAAGCGGAGTTGATCGCGGAGTTGCGGGTAAAGGTGTTGCCATGGCTGGTGAAAGGATGACGATGCGCTTAGGGCTTGGCTGTCTGGTGATGCTGGCAATGTGTGTGGGGGCTTCGGCGCAGAGCTATACGCGAACGGAAGCGATGATCCCGATGCGCGATGGGGTGAAACTGTATGCAGTGATCTTCCGACCGTCGGGATCGGAGACGAGCGGGGAATCACTGCCGTTCCGGATGCTGCGTACGCCCTACGGCGTGAAGAGCTTTACGGCGGACGGCATCGTGAAGAGTCAGCCGGAGCTGGCGGCGAGCGGCTACATCTTCGTCTACGAGGACATTCGCGGCCGGTATGACAGCGAAGGGCAGTTCGTCATGAACCGGCCGATCGTCGCGCACAAGAGCAAGGCCGATGTCGATGAGACGACGGACACGCGCGACACGATCGACTGGTTGCTGAAGAACATTCCGCGTAACAGCGGCAAGGTGGGCGTGGTGGGAGTGTCGTATCCCGGATTTCTGGCGATCATGGCGGGGATCGACGCGCATCCGGCGGTGAAGGCCATCAGCCCGCAGGCTCCGATGACGGACGTCTGGATGGGCGACGACTTCTTCCATAATGGGGCGTTTCGCGAAACTTACGGTTTCGACTACGTGCAGCAGCTGGAAGGCCAGAAGACGGATGTAAGAGTCGATACGAAGGACGATACATTCGACTTCTTCCTGAAGAACGTCAACTTTGCCGGTGCGGCGGCGGACGCGAAGATGACCGATTTGCCGACGGCGAAGATCTTCCTGACGCAGCCGAGCTATACGAAGTTCTGGCAGGAGATGGCGGTCGAGAAGCGCCTGACGAAGGTCGAGGTGCCGACGCTGGAGGTGGGCGGCTATTGGGACCAGGAGGATATGTGGGGCACGCAGGCCGAGTATGCCGCGCTGGAGCCGCACGACGCGAAACATGAGGTCTTTGTGGCGCTGGGGCCGTGGAACCACGGCGGCTGGGGCGGACCGGGTAAGTCGCTGGGTGCCATCGACTTCGGCGAGGCTACCGGTGAAGAATACCGAACGACGATCGAGGCTCCGTTCTTCGAGAAATACCTGAAGGGCAAGGCCGGGTTCGACCTGAAGGATACGGCGAGCTTTCGCACGGGCGTGAACCAGTGGCAGCGGTATGACAGCTGGCCGCCGAATGTGGGGTTCAAGCCCGCGCGGTTGTATCTTGAGGCTGATAAGCAGCTCAGCTTTACCGCGCCTACGGGTGCCTATGACACAGTGGCGGCGGCGTATGTGGCCGATCCGGCCGATCCGATCCCCTATCGCAATCGGCCAATTCAGCCAACTTATGGGACGGGGTCGAAGTGGCGGACGTGGCTCGTCGAGGATCAGCGGTTTGTAAGCGAGCGCAAGGACCTGGCGAATTTTGAAACACCTGTGCTGGACCACGATGTGACGGTGACGGGCGATGTGATGGCGGACCTCTTCGCCGCGACCACGGGCACGGACGGGGACATGATCGTCAAGCTAATCGATGTCTATCCGAACGATGCGCCGGCCTCCGCATCGGGCGTGGCCATGGCCGGATACCAGCTGATGATCGCCGAAGAGATCTTCCGCGAACGCTATGCGAAGAGCTTTGAGACGCCCGCGGCGCTGAAACCGGGCGAGGTAGTGGAGTTCAAGTACAGCCTCCACGGTGCCGACCATACGTTCTTAAAGGGCCACAAGATGATGGTGGAGGTGCAGTCGAGCTGGTTTCCGCTATACGACCGCAACCCGCAGACCTTTGTGCCGAACATCATGACGGCACCGGCGGAGGCCTATAAGGCGGCGACCGTGTCGGTATATGGGTCGCCTAAGTATCCATCACACCTTGAGTTCCTTACGCCGGAGAGCAAGTAAGTGCCTGATGAATCTCCAGTCAAGACGATCAGTAGCCGGGAGGTCTACAGCAACCCGTGGATGCGGGTGCGGGAAGACATCATTGAGCGGCCGGGCGGCGTACGCGGACTCTATGGAGTAGTCGATAAGGACCCCGCCTGCATCGTGATTCCGCTGGAGGTGACGGCTGAAGGCGAGTTCCTGTGGCTGGTCGAGCAGTTCCGATACACCGTGCAGGGGCAGTACATCGAGTTTCCGCAGGGCGGCTGGGAGACGGCGGAGGTGGACCCTGAGGAACTGGCACGGGGTGAGCTTCGTGAGGAGACAGGCTTGAGGGCGGGGTGCATGACGGCTCTAGGTGCGCTTTGGATCGCCTACGGCGCGATGCGGCAGAAGCATCATGTCTTCCTCGCGGAGGAGTTGACCGAAGGCGATCCTGACCGTGACCCCGAGGAATATGACCTGGCGGTGCGCCGGGTGCCGGTGGCGGAGTTCGAAGCCATGCTGCTTGATGGGCGCGTCATGGATAACTGCTCCGCGGCCGCTTGGGGGCTGTATCTGGTATGGAAGAACCGTGAAGTAAATAGAAGCCGCGAACTTTGAGGGACGCCGCTGGTACCTCTACAGTACGAAGCGCATCGTACTGCAAGGCGCAGGGCCAATGCTCGTTGGGATGGTCTCTAGGGCGAGCTCGGCAGAAAGAGGATAGGAATGAGCAAAGAACAAAATATCGCGACGCAGAAGAAGATGGGCGAGGCGGTCAACAGCGGCCATCTCGACGTGTTGCATGAGGTATTTGCCGCAGATGTAAAGGATCACGATCCAGCTGCGGATCAAGGCTCCGGGCCGGAAGGATTTATCAAGTTCTTTACGGCCTTTCGAACAGCCTTTCCCGACCTCAAGATCGCCGTTGAACAGATGGTCGCGGACGAAGACAATGTCGCGATTGCCTATACCGTGACCGGCACACATCAGGGGAACTTCCAGGGAATTCCGGCGACGCACAAGAAGGTGAAGGCGCGCGGGATGCAGATTGCGAAGTTCAAGGAGGGCAAGATCGTGGAGCGTTGGGGCAGTTCCGACGAGCTCGGGATGCTGAAGCAGCTCGGCGTGGCACCGGCATCGTCATTAAATGATCTGCCGGCCTTGACCGGTTCTGAAGCCTAATAGTTGCTGTAGAGTGGCGGGCGGGAGGTGGCTCTCTCCCGCCTTGTTTTTGGGAGAGCAAAGATGGCGGTAGGGCTGGCGGCAGCGGAACGGTTTGACGCAATTGTGATTGGGTCCGGACAGGGGGGGAACCCGCTAGCCGCGGCAATGGCGGCAAAGGGCTGGAAGACGGTCGTTGTGGAGCGTGGACCGGTAGGTGGCACATGCGTGAATACGGGCTGCACCCCGACGAAGACGCTGGTGGCGAGCGCGCGAGTAGCGTATCTGGCGGATCGGGCTGCGGATTTTGGGGTGGGCGCGAGCGCGGTAACGGTGGACTGGCAAGCCGTGAAAGCGCGGAAGGATGCGGTGGTCGTGAAGTCCCGGGGAAGCAACTATAAGAAGCTGACGGAGACGGAGAACCTGTCGCTGATCGAGGGGACGGGGCGGTTTAGCGGGCCGCATGAGGTAACGGTCGCGTTGAATGCCGGCGGAGCACGAGTGCTGACGGCGGAGCGGGTCTTTATCGACACCGGGGTACGGACGGAGGTGCCGAAGATTGAGGGTTTGGACCAGGTGAGTTGGCTGGATAATGCCTCATTAATGGAGTTGGAGGCGTTGCCGGAGCACCTTATTGTGCTGGGCGGCGGGTACATTGCGCTGGAGTTTGCGCAGATGTTCCGGCGGTTCGGCAGTCGGGTGACGGTGGTGCAGCGGGGGGCGCGGTTGGCTGACCGGGAGGACGAGGACATTTCAGAGGCGATCAAAACGATCCTGACAGAGGATGGGGTCGAGGTACTGCTGGAGGGCGAGGCTCGGCGCGTCGAGCGCACAGGCGCGGGCGGGGTACGGCTGACGGTGGTGACGAAATACGGCGAGTTCGGGGACGGGGAGCGGGTCCTGGAGGGTTCGCACCTGCTGGTGGCCGTGGGACGGGTGCCGAACACGGAAGGATTAGGGCTGGAATCGGCTGGGATTGAAGTGGATGAGCGTGGCTTTTTGAAGGTCGATGAGTATCTGGAGACTACGGTTGGGGGCGTTTACGGGATTGGCGATGTGAAAGGTGGGCCGGAGTTTACGCATATCTCCTACGACGACTATCGGGTGTTGAAGGCGAACCTGTTGGACGGGAAATACCGGACGACAAAGGGACGGCCTGTGCCGTATACGATGTTTCTCGATCCTGAACTGGGGCGGATTGGGATGACGGAGGCCGAGGCGCGCAAGGCCGGGAAGGCGATCAAGGTGGCCAAGATGCCGATGGCTTCCGTGGCGCGGGCGTTCGAGTCTTCGGAGACGCGGGGATTTCTGAAGGTGATTGTGGATGCGGAGACGGACCTGGTGCTGGGAACATCCTGCCTCGGCGTCAACGGTGGCGAGTATGCGGCGATGCTCCAGATTGCGATGATGGGCGAAGTGACGGCTTCCGAACTGCGGGATGGGATTTGGAGCCATCCGACCTGGGCCGAGGCGCTGAACAATCTGTTTGCGAACTATGTTTAGGTTGCTTTGAGAGACGGCGGCTTCGCCCAGGCGATGGATGTAACGGGCTCCGGTGAGGAGGTGGGCGGCATGGTACGCAGCACATCCAGAGGTCGGCACCTGTATCGCGCATGGTCCGCTTTGTGCCGTCTTCGTCAGTGACGACGTATGGGAAAGATGTGAAATAGTCGTGACTACCTTCATAGAGGCCAGTCGTACCGTCCCATAACGCGAAGTGGCCGGTTGCGTCATCCCAGCCATGGATTTGCCAGGCGATGATGCCTGTTCTATTCAGGAAAGGTTCGGCTAATTCCATCTCAGCTGCGGTGTAGCGTTTCGAGAGTGACGGAAGACCGTACCGATGTTTGAGAAAAGCGATGAACCCCTGCACGTTATACGCGTAATGCTTATGGTCCGCGTCAGAGATGGTGCGAAGACGCGGATGGGCAACGTACTTCGGCAGCTCTAACTGCTTTCCAGCGTAGTTGAAGGCCCGACTCATCCGCATGACGCAAGTGTTTGTGTCCGGGCTTAGGTTCGCGATGCCTCCGCCGATGGCGTGCATGACGGCCGCCGCGCTGTGATCCGTCGGGTAGTTACGCTTGAGTTGTTCAAACGACGGGAGCTTCATGGTTTACTCGCGCGCATTTTCATAAGGCGTGTTTCGAGTTCGGAATGGAAGTACAGCTCGGCTCGTTTGGTGGCGGGCTCCCAGACGTGGGCGCGTTTATCATAAGCGAGGAAGACTATGACCTCGTGACCGATGCGATCTGCGGGAGAGGGTGGCTCAACCTGGTGGCAGACGCACTCGTAGGTAAAGGTTTCGCCCGGTTTGTTCGCGCCCGCATAGATGGCTTCAATGAGCACGGTTGTCTCTTCCATCGTGGCTACGTGGTCGCCGAAGATCGGCGTTTGTAGGCTACAATCTTGGCGCGGGCGATGAGGTTGGCATGGCGGATGTTGGCGCGGAGTTCCGTGCTGCTTAGGGACAGGTTGGCGTATTCGGTGGGGGCTGATTCTACGATTCGCTGTGCGACGGCATGGGGCGATAATTGGTCGATCAACGCCATCGCTAGTAACAAGATGACGGCGGTGATGATCGTCTCAGCATCTGCACATAGTACATGAGCCGACTACAGCGGCACCCGAAAGATGCAGGATTTTGGTCCAAACCTCAGCGGGGTGTAGCGGCCCAACTCGATCTTTGCGTAATGAAGTTCTAAAGTTTAACTATATCTGAGTTCTTTGGCGCGTTGCTCGACCGCGCGGAGTACGCGGAGGAGATTACCGCCGTAGACTTTCTCGATGTCTTTGGCGGTGTAGCCTTTTTCGAGCAGGGCGCGGGTGAGGGCGGGAAACTTGTCGTAGGAGCTTAGTTCGGCTGGCACGCAGCCTACGCCGTCGAAGTCGGTGCCGATGCCGACGTGGTCGATGCCGCCGA
>CAXTRY010000080.1:0-12781 GCA_964246805.1 uncultured Acidobacteriaceae bacterium | reverse complement strand
ATGGTGCAGCCGGGGGACTGCTCGCCGTCGCGGAGGGTGGTGTCGAAGAAGAGGATCTGGTTGGCGTTCATGCTGTCGATCATCATAATGCAGGCTTATGATGATTTGAGAGAACATTAGGATTAATGATGGAGGTATTCGTGACGGGGTATGGCCGGGCCTTCAGCCCCGGTCATATTTACCGCCTTCCCTAGGGCTTCGCCGCAGGCTGGTATGGGCCGGGCCTTTGGCCCTAGAAGCGGTGCGGATGGCGGGTGGCTCGGAGGAGACGCAGATTCCCTTCGGGAATGACAACCAAGAAAGCAAGTGCGATCGCAACGACGGATTGCCTCACGGAATGATAAGCAAGGTCAAACACAAACGCAGATTCCCTTTGGGAATGACAACCAAGGAGAAGGCTACAGAGGGAGCAGGATGGATTTGGTGCAGCTGGAGACGTTTCTGGCGGTGGTGGAGGAGCGGAGCTTCTCGCGGGCGGCGGCGCGGCTGCACCGGACGCAGCCTGCGGTGAGCCAGGCAATTTCGAAGCTTGAAGGAGAGCTGGGCGAGGTGCTGTTCGAGCGGTCGTCGCGGGATGGGACGTTGACGGACGCGGGCGAGGTGTTGCGGGAGTATGCGCAGAAGCTGCTGAATCTGCGGGCGGAGGCTGCGGGGGCATTGGGGGAGTTGCGGGCGCTGCATCGCGGGCGGCTGACGGTGGCGGCGAACGAGTACACGTGCCTGTATCTGCTGCCGCTGCTCGATGAGTTCCGGCGGCAGCATCCGGCGGTGAAGATTTCCGTGCAGCGGGCGCTGGCGAGCCGGATACCGGATGAGGTGCTGCTGCATGCGGTCGATCTGGGGGTGCTGTCGTTCCGGCCGGACGATCCGCAGGTGCGGTCGGTGGTGGTGTACCGGGATGCGCTGGCGTTCGTGGTGAACCCGCGGCATCCGCTGGCGAAGGCGGAGCGGGTATCGATCCGGGAACTGGGGGCGCAGAACTTTGTGGCGCATAATATCGCGTCGCCGCAGCGGCAGAAGGTGATGGAGATCTTCAAGCGGCACAAGACACCGCTGCGGATGGGGGTGGAGCTGCCGTCGCTGGAGGCGATTAAGCGATTCGTGGAGATGGGCAATGGGGTGGCGCTGGTACCGGGGCTGACGCTTGAGCGGGAGCTGGCGGCGGGGACGCTGGTGCGGGTGCCGGTACGCGAGCTGCAGATTGAGCGCAAGCTGCGGCTGGTGTACCGGCGGCAGGCGAGTCTTTCTCACGCGGCGGTGGCCTTTCTGAAGGTGGTGGAGGCGTATGCGGGGGAGCATGGGGATCCGTATTGTTTTGAGGCGGAACGCGGTGTTTAGAGGAGGGCGCGGAACTTATAGCATGAAGTTACGTCTGTATCAGCATGACCGCTCCCGGTTTGAACGCGGACGGCATGAAGGGCAACGAGGTTTGGCTATGAACACGAAGATGAGTGGTGCGCGGACAGTGGTGATGGCGGTTTGCACGGTGGCGGTGAGCGCGGGTACGGCGAGGGCGCAGGATGCGACGTCTCCCGCGCCCCCGGCTGGGCAACAAGCTGGTCAACAAGCTGGACAGCCGGCGGGGCAACAGGGTCCGGGTGGGCAATATGGGCATCGCGATCCGGCGGAGATGGAGGCGCGTCAGCTGCAAATGATGACGGAGCGGCTGAAGTTGACGCCCGATCAGGTGACGCAGGTGAAGGCGATCGAAGACAGTCAGCGCACGCAGATGATGGCCTTGCGGCAGGACAGTTCGCTGCAACCGGAAGACAAGCGTACCCGGATGATGGCGATGCGGCAAGACAGCGAAGGCAAGGTTCGCGGCGTGTTGACGGATGAGCAAAAGCCGAAATACGACCAGATGCTGGCTCGTCAGCGGGAGCGGATGGATCATCGCGGCGAGGGGCCGGGCGGACCGCCTCCAGCCGCACCGCCGCAGTAAGTTCCTAGAAGGGGACGAATGAAGAATGGCCGGGGCGTGCGGATGCCTTCGGCCATCTTCTTGTGTGCCGCTCACTCTACGGACGGCGGGTACGGTTACAATGGGAGAGTGGCGGTGCCCATCGTAGCGAGTGCGCGCAAGCTCCTCCGAACGAAGGTAAGGGTGGAGTCGCGAACGTGCTGCGAAGGTTGAAGGGGTTTGACGAAGAATGAAGAAGACGATGTTGTGCGCTCTAATGCTGGCTTCACTCACCGCGGTTGGACAGGAAAGCCGGCAGGATGTAAGCGTAAGCGCCTTCGGGCTGTTTGGACCGGATGTCACGGGCAACGCGGTCCATCTTACAACGACGAAGACGATAGGGTTTTTAGGAAGCTACCGGTATCTGTTGACTCCACACAGCGGCCTGGAGCTGAATTACGGCTTTGCGCAGAACTCGAATAAGTATGTAACGAGCTTTATTCCAAACGGGCGCATCCACACACGCCAGCAGGAGCTGACAGGTGCTTATGTCTACAACCTGACATTTCGGAACTTTAACCCGTTTGCCGAGGCCGGCGTGGGAGCGCTGATCTTTACGCCGATCAAGGATTATGGAACGAATAATCTGGACGCGAAGCAGAATACGAATATCGGTGCTCTCTTCGGCGCGGGCGTGGCTTATGAGTTGAGTCCGAGCTTCGATATTCGTGCGCAGTATCGTGGATTTCTGGTGAAGGCTCCGGATTTCAGCTTGCCTAATTCCGACTTCAAGACAAACCGATACGAAGTGATTTCCATGCCGACGATCGGCGTGGCGTACCACTTCTAGAAGACCGCGCTCAAGCCGCGATTACCGGAAGTGGTAGGCGACCCCCAATGTAGGCAGATTGGGGCTAAGTCCGTTGGGGATAATGGATGCGCCGGCACCGCTGCCGGCGAGCCACTTTTGGAATTCGTCTTCGACCCGCACATTGATGGAGTGATAGACGCGAATGTCCACTCCGAAACCGAAAGCATACAGGTTATAGCCGTTATTGTTTTTCAGGTAATTGAAGGTTCCTCTTCCCACCATCACCTTTCCGTAAGGCTGAAAGCGGCCGTAATGACGTGAGTAGCGAGCACCTATCTCCGTGCTTCTTTCATAGAGAAGGAAGTTGGGATCGGCGTCGGTAATATAGTGATACTCCGCCTCAACGCCGATGCCGTGGCGGAAGTCGAGATCGGCGTAGGCCCCATAGCCGTTGAAGCGGCTTACAGTGTAGTCGGCGTATCCGTTGAGATACGATCCGCCTATCTGGCCATCGAACAGGCGGCTGGCGGTGGCACGAGCCTGCGAATACATCACGGAAGTGGCCGTGAACAACAAAAGACTGAGAAAGCGCTTCATCATATAGATTCCCTGGCGTATTCATTCGGAGTACCTAGCTGTGCAAGGCGACCTCTCGATGAGCACACTTCTGGAACGCGATGCCTTTAGAGGCTCGCGTATCCTACGTTCTTAGACGTAGGACGCTTGCCGGAGCTTCGCAGGCAGCCACCTAAGAGAAACTCTCAGGTAACTTGCATGGTGACCTCCGTATGCTATTCGGTGCAGGTGGTTTACTGGGGAGGCGGGGTGGCGGTCTGGGTGGCAGCCGGGGGAGGAGCGACAGTGTCCGCCGGTATGGTGTTGGACGGTGCAGCCGATGCCGTACCTGTCGGCGCAGTTGGAGCGGGAGCTACCGTGGCCGGATCGGCGGGAGCCTTGTAGTAGGTGAGCTTGATGTACACGGGTTCTACTTCGAAAGGCATTTTGTCGGCGGCCATCAAGATGGGCTCATAGGCGGCATGGAGCGTGATGAGCTGATCGGTCCAGGGGTCGCGCCGGAGGAAGCTGGCGAGGGGCTCGGCGGCTTGCTGCTTGAGATTGGCCTGGTCGAGCTTGCCACCCTTGGCGGCGATCGCCTGCATCCAGAAGCCGCCTTCCTTATCCTCGCGGAGGAGACCGTCGCCGATCATCGGCTCGGTAAGTGCCTTGAGGGGTTTGGCGCGGTCCTTGAGTTGCTGGAGGTACAGACCGAAATATTGTTGGCCATCAACAAGCTCCTTGGCATTCAGGAGTTCCATGGCACGCTTCGCGGCGGCGATGTTGTCGGCGTCGGTATGGTGCATGGGAATCTTCGAGAAGACGGAGGTGGACGGGAAGAGCAGCGTATCGGAGAAGGCGTATTTGGTGTCGAGCCGATGGCCGAGGATGATGTGAGCAAGCTGGAAGGCAAGGACGGCGTTGAGGTTGCCCATCTGCTGCGCGCCATCCTGGGTAACGACTGCGGTCGTGTCGACGAGGCTCTTCGAGACGACGATGGTGTTGCCGATCGCCACGGATTCGAGGGGTTCCGTAAGGAGGGTGCGGACGCGGATGGGACGGGAGAGCTGGATGCCGTTATAGATCAGGATGTTATTGGCGAGATCGGCCAGGGTCTTGTCGAAGTCGCTGGGAGCGTCGAGCAGGCCGGCCTGGAAGAGGCGCTCGATGACGTTGTCTTCCGCTTGCTTGACCCACTCACGCTGTGCGCCGAGGGGGCTGACATCCTGCGCGTCATTCGAGACGTCGGTTGCCCCGACGACATCGAGCGACGTGTTCTCCGTCTCGCGGTTCGGCACCTTAAGAACGTATCCCCAGATGTGGTTGATGGCTTTGAACTTAAGGGTTTTCGTCGTGCTCTTCGGATCGCTCTCTTCGACGTAGAAGGCGGTAGGCAGCCAGAGACCGGGCTGGACATTGGTGCGCCAGCTATCGAAGTGGTAATACTCGCTGATGGTCTGCTCGGAGCCGGCGAAGTCGCCATTGAAGCGAACGACGTTACCGTTATTGCGCTCGACCCAGATGCGGCCGAAGAAGCGGCCGACGCTGCGCTTGCCGTTGATGGGCGTCACGTCGAACACGGAGGTTGGAACGGTGCCGAGGAACTCGTTGCGGACGAAGCCGAAGGCATAGTGCTGGCGATCGTAGCCGTTTGAATCCATCAGGACCATCTGGACGAAACCGGACTCGTGGAAGCTAAGGCGCAGCACGGACGAAAGGCCTGAGAGGAAGGAGGTACTCTGCTTAAAGACCCCCTTCTTCTGTGCCGGAGCGCCCGCCTTATACGTGTCGTCGTCGATGACCTTGTCGAAGTCGACGCGGCCGAGGAAGTGCTGATCGGACTCCGGCACCTGGATGAGCGCCTTGTCGGGCTTCATGTTCTGGATGTAGGTTTCGACCAGGGGGGTACGTTCCTTGAGTGCCTTGACGACTTCCTTCTCGCGGACAATGGATTTGTCGATCAGCGCATTTTGGCCGGCAGTCAGCTTCTGCGAAGAGAGCGTCTCCTTGTCTTTCTGCTTCTTTTTGCCGAAGATAGGCACGGCACCTGCCGCGGAGAGAGCGCTTGCGGAGGCAACGGCCAACAGCAGAGCGGCGGAAGTCGTAGAACGAAGATTCATGGGGAAGCTGCTCCTAGGTATTGCATGATGCATGAAACGAAATGCGTCCAGGCTCGATAGTAGACGATTGGGGAAGATCAACCGGCCAGTTGGAAGGCTACATTGACGACGCCTTCCCAATCCGTGGGATGGCCGGTGGCGTCCATGGCGGGCTGAAAGCGAGTACCGCGCACGGCGGTTTCGGCGGCCTGGTCGAGACCGTGGCCGAGGCCATTCGAGACGCCAAGCACCTGGACCGCGCCGGAAGCGGCCACGCGGAGGCGAACGGAGACGGTACCTTCGACGTGCATGGCGCGGGCTTCGGCGGTGTACTCGGGGCGCGGTTTATAGACGACTTTCGGGCCGGTGTGGACCGCCGCCGCCGAGGGTGCGGCGGGCTTCGGCATGGCGGGGACCACGGCCTGGCCCAGGTTGACCTGACCGGCGGGGTGCCCGGTCGCGGTGTTCGGGCCGGTGCCGCCGGGCACGCCGAGCTTGATGCCCTGGACGGGGCGCGGTCCGCCGCCGGTAAGGGTATTGCTGCCGGGGCTGCCGTTTCCAAGGCTGACGCGGGTGGCCGCCGGACCGCCGCCGCTGTTGGACGCGGGCATGCCGGCCAGGCCGCGCTGACCCAGGTTGACGGCGCTGGTGGCGGGAGCATTCGAAGGAGCGATCGGGTTGTCGGCGCGCCCGAGGGCCACGGCGGACGGATGGGGGTTGTTGTTGGGAACGGAAGCTGCTTCAGCGCGGGCCAGATTGACGGCGGCGGGTGCGGCGGGCGCGATCACACGCCTTGGCGCGGCGGGCGCGACGGTGGGCGCGGGCTGGTTCATGTGGACGACTGGTGGCGTGGGGACGTCGGGCGCTTTGACAACGGGTACGGTGATTTTCGGCGGTTGTACCTGGATCTTGGGCGGATCGGGCAGGCGCGGCAGAACACGCGGCTTGACGATCTCGGGAGCCGGCTTGAGCACCGTCGGCGCGACCAGCATGGTGACCCGCGGACGATTGTCGCTTACTTTCTTTGCCGCGAAACCGAGCAGAATGAGCAGCGCCGCGACGACTCCATTGACAACGAGGGATGTAAACAGGGATGCTTTGCTTTGCTTCCCGTCATCCAGGATGCCGAAGTGTGAGAATTGAAGGCTGCCTGGGCTGGAGAAGGCTTGAGCGGGGAACTGCTTTGCCATGAGGTCCGATCCTTAAAGGTCTCTGAAAAAGCCAGAGGGAAGTTTGGGACTCGTGCCGGTTCGAGGAAGAAGCCGGCGAATTCCTAGTTTAGACGATGCCGGCGGCTCTATGGTCGCTTTATGGGGTTACTTCACGGCAGCATCCTGGGTAATCATTGAAGCTATGTAGCTTAACCATGCCGTATTTAGCGGCCGTCCGCACAAGTTACTATTCCTAAGCATACAAGGATACTGTTAGAAATGCGTTTCAACTCCGGCGTAAGAGGATCCTTCAGCCGGCGAGATCGTGACCAACCGCGATAACTTCTACCGGCCTACGATCGGGCGGCTGGTAGGTTTAACGGTAGATGAAGGGAAAAGGTGAGGAGATTTCCATGAAGATTTTGATAACAGGCGGTGCCGGGTACATTGGGGGAACGGTGTCGCGCCTTTTAGCGGCGGAAGGCGAAGAGGTAACGATCTTCGACAATTTCTGCCACAGCCGGCATGGCGCCGTGCCGGAGGGTATTCGGCTGGTGGAGGGCGACGTCGCGGACCGGGCCTTGATTGAAAAGACGCTGGCCGAGGGGCGGTTCGATGGCGTGATGCACTTCGCGGCGCTGATTGAAGCGGGGGAGAGCATGAAGCAGCCGGAGCTTTACTTCCGCGCGAACACCGCCGCCACGCTGACGCTGCTGGAGGCGATGCAGGCGACGGGGCATAAGAAGCTGGTGTTCAGCTCGACGGCGGCCTGCTATGGGGAGCCGCTGAGTACACCGATTCGCGAGGATGCCCGGCTGCTGCCCACCAATCCCTACGGCGAGAGCAAGCTGCTGGTGGAGCATATGCTGACCTGGATGAACTCGATCCATGGGTTGCGGTATGCGAGCCTGCGCTACTTCAACGTGGCTGGGGCGATCGGGCCTATCGACGGCAAGCCGGGGTATGGCGAGGCGCATGAACCGGAGTCGCACCTGATCCCTCTGATTCTGGACGTGGCGCTGGGTCGCCGGGCGAACATCAAGGTCTTCGGGCGCGATTACCCGACATCGGACGGGACCTGTATCCGCGACTATATCCATGTACGGGATCTGGCGGACGCACACATGCTGGCGCTTCATGCGCTGGAGCACGAGAGCAGGCTGATCTACAACATCGGCAATGGCCAGGGGTTCAGCGTGCTCCAAGTAATTGAATCGGTTCGGCGCGTGACGGGCAAGACGATCGCGGTGGAGGAGTGCCCGCGACGGGAGGGCGATCCGGCGGTTCTGGTGGCGAGCGCGGAGAAGATCAAGGCTGAACTGGGCTGGGCACCGAAGTTTGAGGAATTGGACGCCATCATCGAGAGCGCGTGGGAGTGGCACCAGAAGCGATACGCCTGAGGCAAGGGGGGACATTGATCGAGAGTATGTTTCACCTTGAGCTGCCGCTGCTGGAGAAGATTGTCCGACCGGTGGTCGTGTACGTGGTGCTTATCGTCTTTCTGCGGCTGTTCGGCAAAAGGGAGTTGGCGCAGCTGAATCCGTTCGATCTGGTGGTGCTGCTTTGCCTGGCCAACACGGTGCAGAATGCGATCATCGGCAACGACAATTCGGTATCGGGGGGAATTGTAGGGGCGTTTTCGCTGCTGGCGACGAACTGGCTGCTGGTGCGCGTGCTCTATAAACTGCCGAAGGTGAACCGCGCGCTTGAAGGCTCGGAAGCAGTTCTGATTTGCGACGGGCATATCGACCGCGCGGCGATGACCCGGGAGAAGCTTACGGAGATAGAGCTGCTGTCGGTGATCCACAAGCAGGGTCTGGACGACCTCTCGGACGTGCAGCGTTGCGTGCTGGAACCGAATGGGACGTTCTATGTCGAGCCGAAGAAGCCGTCGTCGGACGATCTGGAGCGACGCGAGATTCTGGAGGTGGTGCGCGGATTGAAGAACGAGCTGGAACTATTGCGGGCGGAGACGCGGGGATTGGCGCGGTCATAGATCTGGAGCAAAGCGCCTCGGTCGGGAGCAAAGCACGTCGTACACTTTCGAGACGATGAAGATTTTGCCGCTTGCCTCGTTTCTCCTGGGAGCTTTCCTGATGCTGAGCACCACCGCGCACGCCCAACGCCTTGCCGCCGATGGCGCCTCGCAGACGTTTTCTTTCCTCTCGGAGCAATATTTCGAGGAGGTGTACTTCAAGTTTGCGCCGACAGCGGGCACGGCGGCGGGGCTGCACCAGTACGATACGCAGCTTGAGGATTACAGCGCGGCGGGAGTGCAGCGGCAGGTGGCGGCGCTTCACGCGTATGAGAAGAAGATCGCGGCGATCGACCCTTCGGCGCTGGATGCGAGCGTGGCGGCGGATCGCGAGATTCTGCTGAACAGCATCCGGTCTACCCTGCTGACGCTCGAGGTGATCCGGCCATGGGAGAAGAACGCGGACACGTATTCAAGCGGGATCACGGGCTCGGTCTTCGCGATCATGAGCCGCGACTATGCGCCGGTGAACACGCGGCTGAAGGCGGCGGTGGCGCGGGAAAAGATGATGCCGCAGGCGCTGCTCGAAGCGCGCAAGAATCTGAAGAATCCGCCGAAGATTTATACGGAGATCGCACTGGAACAGATCGACGGGCTGGTGAGCTTCTTCCAGAACGACGTGCCGGGGGCATTTGCCGGAGCGGATGACGCTGGAGCGAAGACGGCGTTTGCCCAGGCGAACGCGGCGGTGGTCGAGGCGTTGAAGAGTTACGGCGCGTGGCTGAAGACGGACCTGCTGCCGCGCTCGAACGGCGAGTTCCGGTTGGGGGCGGAGACGTTCTCGAAGAAGCTGGCTTACGACGAGATGGTGGACCTGCCGCTCGACCGGCTGCTGGCGATCGGGTTGGCCGACCTGCACAAGAATCAGGCGGAGTTTGCGCGGGTGGCGAAGGAGGTCGACCCGGCGAAGACGCCGCGGGAGGTGCTGGCGGAGCTGGCGACGGTGCATCCGGCTCCGGATAAGCTGTTGCAGGCGTTCCAGGACCAATTTGCCGGCCTGATTGCATTTATCAACGATAAGCAGATCATCACCATCCCGTCGAAGGTGGAGCCTACGCTCGAGGAGACGCCGCCATTTATGCGAGCGACGACGTTCGCCTCGATGGACCCGCCGGGACCGTTCGAGACGCATACGACGACGGCGCTCTTCAACGTGACGCTGCCGGAGAAGGACTGGACCGCGGCGCACGTGGCTGAACATATGGCCGCGTTCAACATCGGAACGATCACGTCGACGGCGGTGCATGAGGCGTATCCGGGACACTATGAGCAGTTTTTATGGCAGCCGCGGTTCCCGTCGAAGATCCGCAAGCTGATCGGGGCGAACACCAACATCGAGGGCTGGGCGCACTATACGGAGCAGATGATGCTCGACGAGGGCTATCTGCCGCCGGGGATCGCGCCGGGCAGCCGCGAGGCAAAGCTGATCCGGTTGGGGCAGTTGCAGGATGCGCTGCTGCGTGACGCGCGGTTCGTGGCCGGCATCAAGCTGCATACCGGGCAGCTTACGTTCGATCAAGCGGTGGATTTCTTTGTCGCGGAGGGCTTCCAGTCGCACGCGGTCGGGCTGGTCGAGACCAAGCGCGGGACTTCGGACGCGACGTACCTTTACTACACGCTGGGCAAACTGGAGATTTTAAAGCTGCGGGCGGACGCGATGGCGAAGCAGGGGAGCGCGTTTACGCTTAAGAGTTTCCATGACGACCTGATGCGGCAGGGGTTTGTGCCGATCAAGGTGGCGCGGAAGGCGATGCTGCGGGACGATTCACCGGTGCTGTAAATGGTATTCAAAATGGTAAAGTGACATTTATGAATGCCATTGCCGAGATCGACAAAGCGGGACGGATTGTGGTGCCGAAAAAGATGCGGGACGCGCTGCATCTGGTGGCGGGGACGCGGCTCACGCTTATGCAAGAGGGGGACCGAATTACGCTTAAGCCGGAGAGCAAACCTGGGCGGCTTGTTCTGGAAGGCGCGATTCTGGTACATCGTATCGAAGGAGCACTGTCGCTCGCGAATCGAGATTGGGTGAAAGAAGATCGCGAAACGCGCATGCAGAGGGTCGCCGGCGATTGGATCAGGTTGTGATTTTCTTCGACACGAATGTTCTGGTGGCGGCCTCGATGCACTCTCATGAACATCATGCGCGGTCTCTTTCACGGTTGAACCAGATTGCCGCAGTCGGTGGAGGAGTTTGTGCGGCACACTCCTTGGCCGAAGCGTTCTCCATTTGTACTCGTGTGCCATTGCCCTATCGGTTTACACCGGAAGAGGCTCTCGCGGTTGTGGAGCAAACGAGCCGCACCTTTCGTCTTGTGGCGCTCACGGCCGTCGAGCTAGTTGCCACGATCGCAGATCTGGCTCGGAGGAACCTTGCCGGCGGGATGATTTACGACGCTCCGCTGCTTGCGTGCGCACGTAAGATGGATGCGGAGACGATCTATACTTTTGACACGAAGCATTTCAAGCAGATTGCGCCGGATCTGGCGGAGCGCATCACGCGGCCTTAGGGCGACTGGAGACGGACTAGGCGGAAAGAACCGTGCTGGGCTTTGCGGGCTGGCAGACGCAATGGCGAAGCAGGGGAGCGCGTTCAGGCTGAAGGGCTTCCATGGCGACCTGATGCGGCAGGGCTTTGTGCCGATCAAGGTGGCGCGCAAGGCGATGCTGCGGGACGATTCGCCGGTATTGTAAAAGGTGGTAAAGGGCGATGGCCCCAATGCCATTGCGAAATGACAGCGTGTGCGCGCAAGGCGGATGCGGAGAGGATTCGACTTTTAATATGAGCAATTTCCAGCAGATCGCGCCTCGTCTTGCGGCGAACCGCGCGGCTTTGATTGCATGCGTAGCGAAACTCGTGACGGCATATGGATAACCGCGCCGCTTACATGTCAAGATGGAACCAACCTGAACAGAGCCAGCTACCTAAAACCGATAACGCGTTGACAAAGGTACTCTGGTTACGTTTAATCGTGCGATGCGCCAGGGTCCTCTTTCGTTCCAGTCGACCGTGGCTTCCGTGCTGCTCGATAGCTTGCGGGGCGCGGCGGCACTCATGGTCTGCCTTGCTCATTGGAGCTATCTATTTTTTATCGATTATCCACAGGTAACAGCTCACCGCCGCTTACTTTATTTTCCATATATTGTTTGCTCCGCCGGGCATCAGGCGGTCGTTATCTTCTTTGTGATGAGCGGTTATTTAGTGGGCGGTCACGTGCTTCGCGCGCTGCGAACCTCACGCTGGTCATGGCATAACTACTTGATTCAACGCGGCACGAGATTATGGGTTGTGCTGGTACCCGCTCTTATCATGGGCGGCATACTTGACCTAATCGCACTTCATTATAATATATCTCCACGCCTTTATCACGGCAAACTTACGCTAAGCATTACCTACAGTGTTGCGAACGCTCTTACTTGGCGAGTATTTCTTGGCAATCTATTTTTTCTTCAAACAACGCTAACGCCTGTATTTGGCTCAAATACACCGCTCTGGAGCTTGGCCAATGAGTTCTGGTACTACCTTATGTTTCCTCTAGGCTTGCTTGCCATATGGGGGGCATGCTATACATGGTTACAACGACTAGGAATGGGTTTGTTGTGCATTGCAATGCTGAAGTTCGTAAGCATTGGCATTGCGAAGGCGTTTCCCATTTGGCTAATGGGAGTTCTACTCACGTTTATACCAATTCAGAAGACAGCTCCATGGCTTCGTTGGATGGCGGCGATCTTGTATTTTGCTCTTGTACTTATCATTTCACGGGGTGTCATCCCTGACAGATTTCATCCCGATTACTGTTTAGCTTTCGCAACCGTGGCTATGTTATGGACTTTATTAGGCGCGGAGCAGCCAGCTGGAAACCAATGGTATGTTGCCCCAAGCAGGGTAATGGCTGGGTTCGCCTATACTCTCTACCTTGTCCATGCTCCACTCATGGTTATTCTTACGGGATTACACCACAACGAAGTTCGCTGGACGCCGGATTTGCCGCACATCGCCGAAGGAATGGGAATTTTTGTCTTTGTCGTTGGCGTGTCTTATGTTGTCGCCCTCTTTACCGAGTTCCGGACAACGCAAATACGGGATCGTCTGCTGAAGATGTTTTAGGCAGGTCCAGACACCGACCTGCAAATGATTTACCAAAGCGGAATAGGAAGTGTGTACGGTTCGCGAATCGTAAAACGGCGGAGGCGCGGGCACGATAGAATCTGACGGTTATGACTCGAATG
>CAXTRY010000079.1:0-12889 GCA_964246805.1 uncultured Acidobacteriaceae bacterium | reverse complement strand
CCACCGGCGTGGCCACCGCGACGATCGTATCCTGCTCATCCATCCTTACAGCATAGTCATGCGAGCCGCCGCTACCGATCAAGCCGCCCCGAAGCCCGCCCGCGCGTTACCGAAGCGCCCAGTCAGCGCTGTAATCGGGTAAAAGCGCCAAGCATACGGTATGCTGTCTCCGGCGGGTAATCGGCAATGGATGTAAGCTCCGGCGTAATCGCGTTTCTCCTTGTAGTCCTGGCGATCGTCGCCCTCATCACCGTCCTCAAGACACTCTTCACCGTCCGCACCGCCACCGCCGGCGTGGTCGAGCGCTTCGGCAAGTTCAACCGCATTGTTCGTCCAGGCCTCCACGTTCTCATCCCCTATGCCGAGCGCGTTTACTTCGTCGATCTCCAGGTCAAACAGGCCCAGTTCTCCGTTGAGACCAAGACCCGCGATAACGTCTTCGTGCAAATTCCCGTCAGCGTCCAGTACCAGGTTCTCGACGATAAGATCGTTGACGCCTTCTATCGCCTCTCCGCGCCGCAGAAGCAGATCGAATCCTTCGTCTTCAATTCCATCCTCGGCCACGTCCCGAAGCTCACCCTCGACGAGACCTTCGAGCAGCAATCCGGCATCTCTGTCGCCGTCAAGGTCGAGCTCGACACCATCATGTCCGGCTTCGGCTTCAACATTCTCACCGCGCTCGTCACCGACATCATCCCCGACGTCAAGGTGAAGTCCGCCATGAACGACATCAACGCCGCCCAACGCGCCCAGGTCGCCGCTCAGGCCCGCGGCGAAGCCGACAAAATCCTCAAGGTCAAGCAGGCCGAAGCCGAGGCGGAATCCAAAGCCCTCCAGGGTAAGGGCATCGCCGCCGAGCGCCAGGCCATCATCGACGGCCTCTCCGCCTCCATCGAACACTTCCAGGGCGCGGTTCCCGGCTCCACCTCCGAAGAGGTCATGGCCCTCGTCCTCCTCACCCAATACTTCGACACGCTCCGCGACATCGGCACCCGCGGCGGCACCAACACCCTCTTCCTCGCCAACTCCCCCGGTGCCGCGCAGGACCTGATGACCCAGGTCCTCGCCGGCCTGCGCGGCGGCGCCACCATGACCGCCCATTCCCGCGAAGAGGCCCGCATCGCCAGGCCCGCGCCACCGCCGGCCGTCTGATCCGGGTGCCCCGTGTCTCGTCTCGGACGCGAGCTTGCCTGGCCGGAAGTATCTACCAGGCCACCACGCCGGCCGTCTCGAAGAACCCGCCCGTAGGCCCGTCATCCCCCAACAGCGCCAGCCGCACCGTCTCCGCCGCGCCCTGCTCGACCGTCTGCGTGCCGCGATTGCCGTTCAAGTCCGTCGCTGTAAATCCCGGGTCGGCCGAGTTTACCTTGATCGACGTCTCGCGCAGCTCATACGCCAGCTGCACCGTGAACATATTCAGCGCGGCCTTCGAAGCCGAATACCCCAGATACTTTACCCCCGCGAACTGCCACGCCGGATCGCCATTTTGCGTCAGCGAACCGAGCCCGCTCGACACGTTGACGATCCGTCCGGCGGCCGACTTCCGCACCAGCGGCAGCATCGCCTGCGTGACCGCGACCGCCCCTAGAAAGTTCGTCCGCAGCGTCGTCTCCACTGCCTCCAGCTGTGCGCTCCCCGGGGTCGCGTCGCCCGGAACGGTCCGCCCGGCATTGTTCACCAACACATCCAACCGCCCGAACTCCGCGCGGATATCCTCTGCCGCGGCCGTAATCGTCTCCGCCTGGTCGAGATCGAGCTCGACTGCCCGCGCCTCCATCCCTTCCCCTTGCAGGTTAGCCGCCGCCTTCTCCCCAAGCTCCATGTCCCGCGCGCCCAGCAGCACGGTAAAACCCTGCCGCCCCAGCTGCCGCGCCACCTCAAACCCGATACCCTTGTTGGCTCCCGTCACCAGTGCGATCTTCCGTTGCGTCTCCTGCATCCGTTCCTCCTTGCGCCAAGATCCGACGATTCCGACGATTCCGACGATCGGGCGCTCAGCCTTTAGATGAAGAAACTTCCGAGAGGAGGCTAATTGATCGTCACCGTCACCGTGGCGGATGCAGTCGCGCCCGGGTTCGTCGCGACCAAAGAGGCGCTCCCCGCGCTCGCCAGATCCGCGGCCGGGATCGCCACCGTCACGTGTGTCGCGTCCACGATCGTCGTCGTGCGATAGCCGCCGTTCCAACTCACCGCCACGCCGGGAATGAAGTTACTCCCTGTCAGCGTCAACAGCGTATTGCCTGTTCCGTGAACGATCGTCGATAACGAACTCGCCGTCAGCACCGCCGCCGAGTTCGTGTTCAGCAACTGCGGTGTCACGACCGGCCCGCGCAGCAGATAGATATGTCCGCCTGAGGTCAGGGCCGCGAGACCATCCTGTCCCCAACGAATCAAGTCGACACCCGTGTACGATGTATTTCCCTCGCTGGCCGCGATGTTGAACGGAAGGATCGCGGTTGGAAGAAAAGTCTTCGGGTCATAGGCGGCAACGCCGTCCGGACTGCCGAAAGAACTCGAAGCCGAGGTTTCGGTGAGAAAGAAAACCCGGCCCAGTGAGGTATCTGGCTCCGTGATCTGACTGTAAGAGTAGGAATACGTTGAAAGTGGCGGGAAGACTCCAAGCTGCACCGCCGGCGTCTGCGAAACATCGGCCACGCCTCCCGCGTTTGCAAATGCCGTATTGCCCCGCAGTTTGAAAGCGCTGAACTTCAGCAGCGTGGATGAATCATGGGTCGCACTGTACGAGAATCCATTCGAGGTAATCGGATAACCATCCAGCGTCTGCCACGTATCGGAATTGTAGACAAGAAGCCGTTGCGGACTGAGGAACTGAAGGCTGGTGCCGGTATAAATCCCGGTTCCAGTGCCCCCTCGCAATGCCGCGCTACTTGTGGATGGATTGAAATCGACCAAACCCAGACCCCCTGTATAGCCGAAATCCAACGCCAGCGTGTCCTCCCCGCCGGGTTGCACTGCGAGATCGCGATACCCGTTCGACGATCCAGCATAGGATGTACTCGGATTCGTCACGGAAACCGTAAACTCAGCTTGCTGCGTCAGAAGATTGAACCGTGCAATGCTGTTCGCTCCACCAAGCAGCGTGTACAAGATCTTGCCATCGTCCGACATCGCCATCTTTGTCGGCTGGCTGCCGATATTTACTGGCGTGCCGAACGTACCCGTCTCCGGGGTAATCGCCACAATCGAGTTGCCCGTCAGCGTGCTGGATCCCGATGCCACGCTGGCATAAAGCTTGCGGTCATAGGGATCATAAAGAATGTGGTTGATCCCAGCCGTCAGTACCTGAAAGACCGTCAGCGGTACGGCAGTCGAAGAGCCGCCCCCCGGAGCTGGATTCATAACCGTCAGCGCGCCCCACCCCAACGTCAGGAGATCGGACGCCGGAACGGTTGCCGTCAACTGTGTTCCGCTGACATAGGTCGTCAAGAGCGCCGACCCATTCCAATAAGCGGTAGATAAGCCGCCGAAACCCGTTCCGTTGATCGTCACGACCGTATCCGCCGCTCCCGTCGCGATCGCCGCCGGGGAGATTGATGCAACCGCGGGCGTTAGGTTATAGGCGTTTCCAGTCACGGTCGCCGTTGCACTCGCTTGATTGTTCGTCGCCACCGGATCGTTCTCCGATCCGGTGACCTGTGCGGTAAAGATCGCGCTTCCCGCACTCGTGTTCAACACCGCGAACGTCACCGTTGTGCTGGCGCCGCTCGCCAGGGAGCCGAGGTCGCAGTCGACGCTGCCCGAGGTAGAGCATGTACCCGCCGCCGCCGTCGCCGAAGACAGGACGCCGGAAGACGGAACACTCGCCGTCAGCACAACATTCGTCGCCGCCGAAGGTCCGGCGTTGGAAACGGTCGCGGTGTAAGTCGTGTTCATGCCGGTCGTTAGGCCACCCGTTGCGCTGACGGTAACGCCAAGGTCCGCCGACACCGTGGAAAGGTCCTTCACGAGATTAGACCGCAAGCTGTAAACACCCATGGACGTGCGGAACGCAAGACCGTTCGTACCCCAGCGCGTGAGCCGCGATGCATAGCCGTTCAGCCCGTTGCTGTTGCCGACATTCACGGGGATGGTCGAATTGCTCGTCTGGTTGAAGTCCGCCAGGTTGAAGATCTGGATCTGGTTGTACGCTCCATAGGCATAGCTGGTATTACCGAGAATGAACGCACGGCCAAGGGTGGCGTCCGCCGTCGTCGGGCCACCGGCAACGGTCGTCGTGTTGAGATAGAACGTCCCCAGAAGCGACGCGGACTCCGCGTCGTAAACCCTTCCAAAGTCCGTATACAGGCGTCCCGCGACGATCTGCATCTCATCCGCGCTGGAGCTGGCATAGCTTCCGCTTGTCACCGAAGATTGAAGCGTCAGCCCGGTCGCCGAGTAGGTATAGACGTTATACGTGTTGTTTGAACCCCCATAAACCTCCCCCGTTGTGCCGTTGACGAGAAGACTGTCGACCCCGTAGAACGAAGTGCCGGTAGTCGAAGTGCCTCGTATTACACCGCTGTCGTAGATCGCCAGATTGCCGCCATACGATTGGTTGGTCGCCGAGACAACCACCGAGTCCGTAGCGCCGGGAAGCGCCGCCAGCGCGAGCGCCGTGCCCGGCGTCTCGTAGATGCCGCCGTTACCGCCAAGCGAAAACTGTAGACCGGCGATGCCGGCCGTCAGGTCGACCTTTCGTATAGCCGACGCGCCATCCAGCCCAACCCACAAATACCGGCCGTCCGACGTAATTGCAAGTTTATTCGGTTCGCTTCCCACAAAGATCGGTGTCCCGAACGCACCCGTCGCCGGGTCGACCGAAACAATCGAATTGCCGAACGGCGTACCGGCGGAGCTTGGGACCGAGACATAAAACAATCCGCTCACCGGGTTATAGATCATGCTGTTATTTGCAATGCCGATGTAGGCGGTGTAAGCAAGGGGCGCCGTCGTTCCTCCGCCCGGTGCGGGGGTCGTTACCGTAAAGTTCCCGTTTCCCGGAAGCGACACGCTGCTCGCGGCCAATGTAGCCGTCATGGAGGTCGCATTGACATACGTGGACGCCAGTGTCGTGCCGTTGTAAGCCACCGTGGAACTTGCCGTAAAGCCACTGCCGTAGAGCGTTATCGTCTCTGCCGTATTGATCGGACCACTGCTCGGCGAAATCGACGTGAGCGTCGGGGCCGGTGGATTGACGATCGTCACCGTCAGACTGTTCGACAGCGGAACGGAAGCGGTCGAATTATAGACGGTCACCGTGGCCGAACCAGCCGTCGACACAAGGCTCGCGGGCACATTGCCAAGTAGATAAGTACTTGAGCCATAGCCGTTGTAAGCAGTCCCGAACTGGGTCATCAGCGCTGTTCCGTTCCACTGAATGGTGGACGCCGCGGTCAGGTTGAGGCCGTACACGGAGATATAAGTGTCGCTCGGCCCGGCGGTAAACGACGTCGGTGAAACAGACGTGATGACCGGTGTATACGACGCGGACGCTGTTACCCCAAGCGCTGCCACCGGCGACATGCCGCCACCCGGCGCGGGGTTGACCACGACGATATTGAGCCGTGCCGCGGTCGCCTGATCGGCCACGCTGAGCTGGAACGTAAGCTGTGTCGCGCTTACATAGGTCGTGGCGCGCGCGGCCGTCCCCACCTGCACCACCGACGACCGCACAAAGTTGGAACCTGTTACGGTTATCGTCGTTGGTGTCGCCGTCCCAAGCACCGCCGCCGCCGGGCTCAGCAGCAGCGAGCCGGGAAGGGGATTGTTCACCGCCACCGACGCCACAGCCGAGATGCCCCCGCCCGGCGCGGCATTCACCACGCTGACGCCGAGCGAGCCGGTAGCCGCCTGGTCCGCCACCGTAAGCTGAAACGTAAGCTGATTCGCGCCGACGTAAGTAGTCGTTCGCGCGGAGCTGCCCACCTGAACCACCGAGGACGGCAGAAAGCCCGAGCCCATGACCGTAATCGTCGTGGGAGCCGCCGTGCCCACAAACACCGCCGCCGGACTCAATATTAGGTTACCGGGGGCCGGATTGTTCACCGCCACCGACGCAGCCGGAGAGCTTCCACCCATCGGAGCGGGGTTGCTCGCCGTCACCGAAAGACTGCCGCCCGCCGTCAAGTCTGCCGCCGTCAAAAGAAACGTGACCTGAGTCGCGCTTACATACGTCGTCATCCGCGCCGTGCCGTTCACCTGCACCGTCGTCGCGGGGACAAACCCCGTTCCCGTCACGGACACGCTGCCGGGTGCGCTTCCCGTCGTCAGCATGGCCGGCAGCAGCGCGCTTACCATGGGCACGGGATTGTCGACCTCCAGCGAGACCGGCGTCGACGTGCCGCTCACCGTCGTGCCGTTCGCGGCTACCACCGAAAGCATACTGCCGCTTGCAAGCTGACCAGCCGGCACAACGGTCGTCAGCTGCGTGCCGCTGACAAACGTCGCCGTCTCCGCCACTCCACCCACCTGAAGTGTCGTCGTGCTGGTAAAGCCCGTTCCCGTCACCGTCAGGTTCAAAGCCGAAGCCCCAGCCGCAATCTTCGTGGGCGAGATCGAGGTAATCGACAAGCTAGCCGCCGGTGTAGGCGTTGGAGCAGGCGCGGGCGTGGTTCCGCCCGAGTTATTCCCCCCGGAACATCCCACCGCAAGCAAGGCAGAGAAAAGGCACAGCAAGGCCGAAGCAGACTTCAACGTGTTTGTCATGAGCAAGGCCAAAGGTACGCGGACGATCGCACATGCGCAAGCTTATTCTTGCCCACGAAAGAAAACCGCCGCGCGGGCGTAATCAACTGTTAGTCTCTAACGTACTTTGCGAGCGTATAAAGCCTGACACGGGGCACCTTCTTCTGGCTGCCCGAATCCTCCCGGACTCTAAGCCGTCATCCAGCCCAAAGCCTGCGCCAGGTAGGCCTTCAGCTCCTTGCGCGGCACGATCGCATCCAGAAACCCATGCTCCAGCAGGAACTCCGACCGTTGGAAGCCCTCGGGCAGCTTCTGCCGGATCGTCTGCTCGATCACCCGCGGCCCCGCGAAACCGATCAGCGCCCCCGGCTCGGCGATGTTCAGGTCGCCCAGCATGGCAAAACTCGCCGTCACCCCGCCCGTCGTCGGGTCCGTCATCAGCGAAATGTATGGGATGCCCGCGTCGTCCAGCCGCCCCAGCGCCGACGAGATCTTCGCCAGCTGCATCAGGCTGGCGATCCCTTCCATCATGCGCGCCCCGCCGCTCGCCGCGATGATAATCAGCGGGTGCCGCGTGGCCAGCGACCGGTCGATCGCCCGCGTGATCGTCTCCCCCACCACCGCGCCCATGCTGCCGCCGATAAAGCTGTACTCCATCGCCGAAACCACCACCGCATGGGGCCCCAGATGTCCGATCGCGTTCACGATCGCGTCGTTCAGGCCTGTCTTCTTCCGCGCCTCTTCCAACCGCCGTTTGTAAGGCTTCAAATCGACAAACTGCAGCGGATCGGTCGACCGCAACTCCAGGTCCACCAACTCATACCCCGGCTCCAGCAGATGCGCGATCCGCGACCGCGCGTCGAACCGGAAGTGGTACCCGCACTTCGGGCACACCTGTAGATTCGCCTCCAGATCGGCCTTGAAGATCGGCTGCCCGCAAGCTCCGCACTTAGTCCAAAGCCCCTCGGTCCGCACCGTCTTCTCGGCGTCGTTGATGATGGCGTGATCGTCGCGCTTGAACCAACTCATAGGATACGTGGACCTTCCATGGGTGCTCAGGGTATTGTACCGGCGCGGGTAAACGAAATGCAGCCGGCAGCCTACAGACTGCAACATACAAATCAATACATCAGACCGCTACGATAGAGTAATCCGGAGTGTAGTGACGATGAAAAACGAACACGGAGTGACCCGGCGATCGTTCCTGGCCAAGGCGGCGGCCCTCGGCGCGGTGCCGGGCACGGTGCCGGGCCTTACGATGGTAGGACGGGCGCAAACCCCCTCACAGAGCTTCCTCGACCTCCGGCGCGTACCGGATCTGGTCACGCTCTACACGCACTTTGAGAAGACGCTCCCCACCGGGAGAATACCGCTCGAACGTCACGGCGACCGCTGGACCAGCCGCCAGGCCGCCGTCCAGACAAATCCCGCCGCCGCCGGCTTGACGCTGACGCTCGCGGCACCCTCGATACCCATCGCTCTCGTGCATCTTCGCTGGTTTGCCGCCATACCGGCGGATGTGCGCGTGCTGGGCGATGCCTGGGAGCGCAGCTACGGCGATCTGGGCTGGCGCAACCTGATCCCCGAACGTGTCATGCCGTGGTACGTTGCCACGTTCGACGGCGCGGTCTGCCACGGCTATGGGGTCAAGACCGGCGCGCGCGCGCTGTGCTTCTGGCAGCTCGACAGGGAAGGCGTCTCGCTCTGGCTGAATGTCGCCAACGGTGGCGAGGGCGTCTTGCTTGCACAGCGCGAACTCCCCCTGGCCACGGTCGTGAGTCATCGCGGCCAGGGGGATGAAGACGTGCTGACCGCCATGCGCGCCCTCTGCCGGACAATGTGCGCCCGCCCCTCGCGCCTCATGCAGCCCATCTACGGAGCGAACGACTGGTGCTACGCCTATGGCGGCAGCACCGCGCGGTCCATCCTCCGCGACACGGAGTTCATCGCCGAGCTCTCCCCCAGCGCCGGCGCGCGGCCGTTCTCCGTCATCGATGGCGGCTGGAGCGAAGGCACGCCCGCATGGCCGGACATGGGCGCGCTCGCCCGCGAGATCAAAGCGCGCACCGCCAGGCCGGGCCTTTGGGTGCGCCCACTGGAAGCCCCACCCGGCACCCCGCGCGCGCTTCTGCTGCCGGATACCCGCTTCGGCGAACGCTCCGACCGCGCCCGCGAACTCGCCTACGACCCCACCGTGCCCGAAGCGCGCGAAAAGATCGCCGCCAAGCTGAAACAGGCCGCCGCCTGGGGTTACGAGATGGTCAAGCACGACTTCACCACCTACGATCTGCTCGGCCAGTGGGGCTTTGAGATGGGCCCGCGGCCCACCCTGCCCGGCTGGTCGCTCGCCGACCGCGGCCGCACCAACGCCGAAATCATATCGGACCTCTACGCCCTGATCCGTGAGAACGCCGGAGAACCTATGCTCCTCGACGGCTGCAACACCATCGGCCATCTCGGCCAGGGCATCTTCGATCTCCAGCGCACCGGCGACGATACCAGCGGTCGCCAGTGGGAGCGGACCCGCCGCATGGGTATCAACACGCTCGCCTTTCGCCTACCCCAGCACGGTAGCTTCTTTACGCTCGACGCCGACGTCGTCGGCCTCACCGAAGCTATCTCCTGGGAGTTGAACCGCCAGTGGCTCGACGTCCTGGCGCGAAGCGGCACCGCTACCCTCGTCTCGGCCGGGCCGCCCGCGCGCGGGCCGGAGCAGCGAGCCGCGCTCCGCGAAGCTTTCGCCATCGCCGCAGCGGGCGGCCTGAGTGCTCAGCCCATCGACTGGTTGCAGACCGGCACTCCCGCGCACTGGCGAACGTCGAACCCATCGACACCCGTCCGGCATTACCTCTGGGATGGCCCGGACGGCGCAAGCCCGTTTCTAAGCCCATAGCGCATACGCCTCCGCCTAAGCGACCGTAAGCGTCAGCGTCGTCACGCTCGCCGCCGGAAACGTATGCATCAACCGACCTCCACTGGCCGCACCCACCGTCGCCCCCACGGGCCGCACCGCGTCCGGATGTTCAAAATCGTTATGGTCGTGCACATCTCCGCTCCGCAGCACCGTCCCCTTCACGGACGCAACGGACATGCCGTGCAGCGCGATCTCCGTCGTCACCGGCTGGTCCAGGTGCGGGTTCACCACGCTCAGCGTCACCGTCTTGCCCTGCATCGAAGCCGATCCGCTCAGTCCCGCCAGCCGCGCCACCGGTGCCGTCGACCCCACCGCCGAGTTTCCCCCCACCGGGCTCAGCCCCGCCAGCTTGTTTTCGATCGTCCCCGCCGCAAACTCTGTCCGCAACGCCTGCGCGCCCCGGTGCGGCAGATACATCTGGAACACATGGAACGTGGGCGTCAGCGTGAACTTATCCTCCCGCGCCAGCATCAGCGAATGAATGCAGTTGATCGTCTGCGCCACGTTCGCCATCATCATCTTGTCCGCGTGGCGTTGAAAGATGTCGAGCGTGATCCCCGTCAGCAGCGCGTCGCGCATCGTCGATTGCTGGCTCAGGTTGTACTCCGGCCCGCCCGGCACCCGCGCCAGCTCCGTCCCCTTGCCGTACCACGCGCCCCACTCGTCGACCACCAGCTTCACCCGGTGACGTGTGTCCACCTCCGCCAACGCATCCCAGTGATGCGTAATCACCTGCTCCATATAGCTGCCGCGCGTCAACAGATCGTAGTATTCGTCCGCCGAAAACTGCAGCGCGTCGCCCTGCGCAAACCGCTTCGCGTCCCCCGACGTGTAGTAGTGCACCGACAAGCCGCTCGGCAGATGGTCCCGCGTAATCGACCGCATGATGCCCTCGGTCCACCGCACGTCGTCCCCGTTCGGCCCGCAGGCGATCAGCTTGATGTCGTGCCGCCGCGATGGCTCCGCGCCCGCCGGGGCCTCTCCGCCCACCCGCGGATACCACGTCGTCACCTTGCGGTAGAGCTCTCCGTACTCGCTCGCCGTCAGGTTGCCGCCGCACCCCCAGCTCTCATTCCCCACGCCCCAGAACTGCACGTTGAACGGCTCCCTGTCGCCATTCGCCGCCCGCTGATTCGCCAACGCGTTCGTGCCCGAAGGCTCGTTGCAATACTCGATCCATTGGTAGAAATCCCGCGCCGGCAAGCTGCGCAAATCCGCCGCCAGATACGGCTGGCACCCGATCGCCTTACAGGTCGCCATAAACTCATGCGTTCCATAGGCGTTCGTATCCTCCTGGTCCCAGAAGCCCGCTCGCTCCGGCCTGCTCTTCGCCGGCCCGATTCCGTCCCGCCAATCGTAGCTCTCCGCGAAGCAGCCTCCCGGCCAGCGCAGCACCGGAGCCTGGATCGCCCGCATCGCGTCGATAAACGCCTGCCGGATGCCGTTCGTGTTGCGAATCCTCGACTTCTCCCCCACCCACACGCCGTCGTAGATCACCCCGCCGAGATGCTCGATGAAGTGCGAGTAGATCTCGGGCGCGATCGTGGCGATCGGCTCCGCCGGCAGGATGTCGATGCGTGCATCGGCCTGCGCGGAGGCCTGCGACAGTAACCGTTTCCCCGGCAAAGCTAACGACGTAGCGGCAAGGGCGGAAGAAGCAACGAAGCGGCGGCGGCTGGTTTTCATCACCCCGAAACCATACCAGATTTCCCCCATGCCCGGTCGAACCCGCGCTCTTTCATCCAACCGGCACGCGGTACTCTAGCTCCATGCCCACCCACTTCTCCGCTGAGGCCCTGAAATTCCTGCGCGGCCTCGCCCGCCACAACGACCGCGCCTGGTTCGAAGAGCGCAAGCCGGTCTACGAGTCCGCACTCAAGGCTCCCATGCTCGCCCTCGCCGCCGAGATCAACCAGGCCTTCGCCGGCTTCGCCCCCGAACACGTCCGCCCACCCCAAAAAGCCATGATGCGCATCTACCGCGACATCCGCTTCTCCGCTAACAAAGCGCCCTACAAGACCCAGATCGCCGCCTGGTGGGCCCGCGACGGCATGGAGAAGACCTCCGGCGGCGGCTTCTACTTCTCCCTCTCCGCGACGGAGATCACCATCGCCGCCGGCTGCTATATGCCCGGCCCCGAACAGCTCCTCGCCATCCGCCGCCACCTGCTCGACCACCACGAAGAGCTCAGCGCATTCCTCGCCGATAAAAAGCTACGCGTTAAGCTCGCCGAGTTCGACGGCCTCAAGCTCACGCGCGCGCCCAAGGGCTTTCCGCCCGATCACCCCGCCGCCGATCTCATCCTCCATCGTCAGTGGGGCGTCTCCGCGGTGCTCCCCGCCGAGCGCGCTCTCAAGCCCACGCTCGGCAAAGACATCGTCGCCCGCTTTCGCCTCGCCGCCCCAATCGTCGCCTTCCTCAACACGCCCCTCATCCCAAAGCCGCGTAAACCGCTCTTCTAACTCAGTCTCCCATCGTAAATCGCCCGTTTTCCTCGGAAAATGAGCTTATTTCGGTACACTTCCGGAAAATAACCCCGGAAGCCGCTAATTATCGCAACAATCCGTTGACAATCCTCCGCAAAGAGCCGATGGTGAAGGGCGGTACAGTCTCTCGTTTCCGCATAAACACTGGCAATTTCCGCGTCAGCCCCAAGCGGCACGGCACGAGACGCTCGCCGCGTTCCATCACACCACGCACCTAAAGGAGCAACACCCAATGGCAAAAGGCATGACCAAGACGGCACTCATCCGCTCCATGGCGGACAATCTCGAACTTCCCACCAAACAAGTCGCCACCATCCTCGAGCTGCTCGCCAGCACCGCCCTCACCGAGACCAAGAAGAACGGCGAGTTCACCATCCCCGGCATCGGCAAGCTCGTCAAGGCAGAGCGCAAGGCCCGCCTCGGCCGCAATCCGCAGACCGGCGAGCAGATCAAGATCAAGGCTAAAACGGTCGTCAAGTTCCGCGTCGCCAAGACCGCCAAGGACACCATCGCCCCCGCCCCGAAAGCCGCCTCCACCAAGGCACCCGCGAAAGCTCCCGCCAAGGCCGCGAAAAAGTAGCTGCCGGCTCCCGGACACCCGCGCCGCCGTCCCATAAGAACGGCGGTCGCGGGTGCTTTGCCACGGCATCCATAGCTTGGAAGCAACTGACCCGTGCGCTCCACTGCGCTATAGTGGACACCCATGCGGAAACTCCTTCTCGCTTTCATCACCCTCGCCCCCGCGGCAAGATCATTCGCCCAAACCCCAGCCAAACCCGCTCTCCCCGCCGACTCCCTCCAGCAC
>CAXTRY010000078.1:0-13094 GCA_964246805.1 uncultured Acidobacteriaceae bacterium | reverse complement strand
GTGGGATACTCCTACTTTGGTACGCATTCGTATTTGAAGCCCGCGGGCATCGCCTACTCTTCAGTGGACTATGGTGGGATCGCGAGCGGAGCCTATTACTTCAACAAGTATGTCGGCATGGAATTGACGGTAGGTGGGCACCCGAATGGGCGCAACGATCAGTTCTACTCAGGCTCGTTGGGTCCAATCTTCCGTGCGCACATGCAAAACTATTCCGTCTTCGCTCACGCAAATGCCGGTGCCGCCTACATTGGTGGACCGAACAATAACGACGAGAGCGGTGGCCCCTCGCCGGTGTACTACAACAACAATCAGTGGGGCCCCACGCTCGCGGTTGGCGGCGGTATGGACTACGATCTTCCGTTCTTCAACAATCATTTCGCTCTTCGCCTTTTTCAGGCGGATTATCGTTATATCCACGCCGATTTCGGTCCGGCTAATGGTGCCCTGCTGGGTGGTCGCGCCAATATCAACGCCGCGGAGCTAAGCACGGGAATCATCACTCACTTCGGCAGCATTGTTCCTCCTCCACCGGTGACCTACAGCTGCGCCGTAAGCCCCGCGACAGCCTACCCTGGCGATCCCATTACGGTGACGGGAACAGCGCTTAATGTGAATCCGAAGAAGACACCGACCTACACCTGGTCGGCGGATGGCGGCACCATCTCCGGTACATCGAGCACGGCAACTGTTGATACAAAGACGGCCGCGCCGGGCACCTACACGATCAAGGGCCATGTAACGGAAGGCAATAAGCCGATCGAGTCAGCGGACTGCACCGTCTCCTATACCGTCAAACCGTTCGAGCCGCCAACAATTACCTGCTCGGCCCAGCCCTCCACTGTCGATCCAGGCGCATCGTCGACCATTACCGCGAATGGGATCAGCCCACAGAATCGTCCTTTGACGTACAGCTATAGCTCGACGGCTGGCACTGTCACCGGCACGACCTCAACGGCCACCCTATCGACGAGCGGCGCGACTGGAACGATCACTGTTACTTGCAACGTAGTAGACGACAAGGGTCAGACCGCCTCGACGACAACGTCGGTATCGGTGAACAATCCTCCGCCGCCGGCAAAGCCGAGCACGTCGAATCTTTGCTCGATCAACTTCAATCGCGATCCGCGCCGTCCGGCACGTGTCAACAATGAAGCCAAGGCTTGCCTGGATGACATTGCTCTCAACCTGCAGCGCTCCTCCGATGCAAAGGTCGCACTGGTCGGTAATGGTGCAAGCAGCGAGAAGACAGGCAAAAAGCTGGCTTCCGAGCGTGCTATCAACACCAAGCAGTACCTGGTGAAGGAGAAGGGTATCGACGCTTCGCGTATCTCGGTCTACACCGGAACAGAAGATGGAAAGACGGTCAATACGACGTTGATCCCGAGCGGCGCAACACTGGATAGCGGTTCGTTGACTCCGGTCGATGAGTCGGCACCCGTGGCACCGGTTACGCACAAGCGGCACCACAAGAAGTAATCACCTGTAGTAAGGCAACAAGGGCTGACTGGCTAACCAGTCAGCCCTTGTTCTGTGTTGAGCTTCGCGTACCGGGCGGTCCTCACATAAATATCGGATACTGGATGGATATGCTGAAACGCTTTAAGAAATTGTCGAGGATCTCCGGTCTGCTGTTGTGTTTAGGGGCACGTGTAAGCGCGAACGCTGTTTCATGGTTTCCCTTCGGACCGGATGGGGGAAGCGCGCGCTCGTTCGCGTTGGACCCAAAGGACCACCAGCATCTTTATCTCGGAACGGAGACCGGGTGGGTCTATGAATCGCACGACGAAGGGGGATCGTGGAAGAGGCTGAGTCAGATCGATCGGCGCGATGACCTTGTTCTCGATAATATTGTGGTGGATTCTGCAAATCCACGGCATCTGGTGATTGGCGCGTTTACCGTGGAACGCGCCGACGGCGGTCTGTTTGTAAGCCGCGACGCAGGCGCGACTTGGTCTCCGCAGTCCCTGCTGCAAGGCCAGTCTGTTCGCGCGCTGGCACAGTCGGTGTCGAATCCAAAGGTGTGGGTGGCGGGAACGCTGACCGGTGTGCAGCGATCGGATGACAATGGCGAGCATTGGAAGCTCATCAGTCCCGAGGGAAGCACCGAAATCCATGAGATAGAGTCGGTGGCAATCGATCCGGTGAATCCGAAGGTGATCTATGCGGGCACTTGGCATCTGCCATGGAAGACAGTGGATGGCGGCGCGCATTGGAGCAATATCAAGGAGGGCGTGATCGACGATTCGGATGTGTTCTCGATCATTGTCGATCCCCAACATCCGAGTACGGTTTACGCGAGTGCGTGTTCGGGAATCTACAAGAGTGAGAACGCGGGGGGACGATTTCAGAAGGTGGAGGGTATCCCATCGGAGGCGCGGCGAACGCGGGTGCTGATGCAGGATCCCAAGAATCGTGATGTCGTCTTTGCCGGGACGACGGAAGGGCTGTTCCGCACGGGCGACGCGGGCAAGATATGGATTCGCATGACGGGGCCGGATGCGATCATCAACGATGTCTTTATCGATCCGACGGACTCCAACAGAGTCTTGCTGGCGACCGATCGGAGCGGGGTGCTGGCGAGCGAGGATGGCGGGTCAAGTTTTCACTCCGCGAACACTGGCTTTTCAGCGCGGCACCTTTCGTCTTTCATGCAGGACGCAAAGAATCCCGCGACGGTGTATGCCGGCGCGCTGAACGATAAGCAGTGGGGCGGCGTCTTTCGCAGCACCAACGGCGGTTTGACATGGGCACAACGCGGCGAGGGCTTGGAAGGAAGCGATGTCTTCAGCCTGGGGCAGGCGGCCGATGGAACGGTCCTGGCGGGTACGGGACACGGCATCTATCGCTTGAACGATGAGAGTTGGGTGGCGATTGGCGGCGTCAGTGCCAGAGTGGGAGCAGCTGTGGTGAACACGAAAAGCAGTGGCAAGGGTGTTCGCGCAAAGGCACCGGTAAAGCGCGCTTTCGCGGTCAAGGCGTTCGACGGCGCGGTTTTTGGATTTGCGACCGATGGCGAGACGACGTTTGCGGCGACCGATCACGGATTGCTGATGAGCAAGGAGAAGAGCACTGTTTGGGAGACGGTGCCGGAGGCGGGTACGGAAAGCATCTATTTCGTGGGGCGTTCCGGCGCGGGGATGGTGGTGGCGAACCTTAATGAGATTCGTCTTTCGAAAGATCACGGCGCGAGCTGGAAGACGATTGCGCCGCCGTCGGGGATCAATCAGCTCGCGGCAGTTACGATCGACGATCATGGGATGATTTGGGCGGGGGGCCGCGAGGGAGCGTTCGTCTCCGCGAATGAAGGCGGTAGCTGGGAGCCGGTGAATGGGCTAGCGGCCCGTAACGTCAATAGCCTCTACTTCGATGGGCGTGGCGGGCGTGTGCTGGCAACGGCTGGCGGGCGCTCCACCATGGCGTATGCGGTGCAGCTGCCGGAGCGGCGCGTGACCTTCTGGGACACGGGATGGAACCTGCGGTTTGTGCGTCCGGTGGGCGACCATCTGCTTGGGGTGACACCATTTGACGGGGTCGTGATCCAGCCCAGGATGGTGGAGTCAGCGGAAAACGCACGTCCGTAACCGTCCCGCGACCATGGGGGACAGGCATAGAATGACGGTATGAACTTCCTTGGTTCTTGCCGTCCGCAGCACTCGTTCCAAACCGATGATGCCGCCTTGTTGCCGATCGCGGAGAAGGTACGGACGGGTGAGCGGCTAAGCTTCGCGGACGGGCTGGCCATGTACCGCAGCGGGGATGTGCTGGCGGTGGGCTGGCTGGCGAATCTGGTGCGTGAGCGGCTGCACGGCAATACCGCCTATTTCAACGTCAACCGGCACATCAATCCGACGAATGTCTGCGTGGCGTCGTGCCGGTTGTGCGCGTTTGGCCGTAAGAAGGGCGAGGCCGGGACTTACACCATGGCGCTTGAAGAGGCCTGGGACTCGGCGGGGAGCGGCTATACCGAAGCGGTGACGGAGTTCCATATCGTCGGCGGGCTGCACCCCGACCTGCCGTTTGAATACTTCATGGACCTGGTGCGCGGGCTGAAGGAGCGTTTTCCGAAGGTGCACGTGAAGGCCTTTACGATGGTGGAGGTGGCGTTTCTGGCCAAACGCGGCAAGATGACCATCGTCGAAGCGCTTGAGAGAATGAAGGCGGCGGGGGTCGACTCCATGCCGGGCGGTGGAGCGGAGATCTTCGCGGACCGGGTACGGCATATTATCTGCGACCATAAGATCGATGGCGGCGAGTGGCTGGAAACGGCGCGGCTGGCGCACAAGATGGGCCTACGGTCGAACGCGACGATGCTCTATGGCCATGTCGAGAACGACGAGGATCGGGTCGATCATCTGCTGCGATTGCGCGCGGTGCAGGATGAGACGGGTGGCTTTCAGACGTTCATCCCACTGGCGTTTCATCCGGAGAATACGGCGTTGGGACACATTCCCAAGACGACGGGGATGATGGACATCAAGCAGATCGCGGTGGGACGGCTGATGCTCGACAATTTTCCGCACGTGAAGAGTTATTGGCAGATGGTGTCGCCGAAGATGGCGCAGATCGCGCTTCGATTTGGAGCAGACGATATCGATGGGACGGTCATCGAGGAGAAGATATACCACGACGCGGGAGCAACGACGCCGCAGGGGATGCGCCGCGCGGACCTGATCCGGCTGATTACGGAGGCGGGGCGCGAGCCCTTCGAGCGCGACACGCTCTACCGGGCGGTCACGCGCAGCGAGGATACATTCACGGTGGCGGTATAAGCATGGCTGCGTTCGATAGGCGGCGGTTTGGGGCAATGATATTTGCGGCTGGATTGACGCTCGACGGCGAAGAAGGCTCCGCCGGTGGTCTGGAACCGGAAGCCTTGTGGCTGAGGCCGAACGCCTGGGTACCGAATAACCTGGAGCTACCGGTGCTTCTGTACCGCGCCGCGTTCGCGGAAACCATGCAGGAGATGGCTACAAGCATGGAGCAGACCTTTGCCCGCAACGGCTGGCCGCCGCAATGGCGTAATGGGGTGTACGACTTCCATCATTACCACTCGACCGCGCATGAGGTGCTGGGATTCGCGAAAGGGGAAGGGCGCCTGATGCTTGGGGGTGAAGGATGCAAGGCGGTGACAGTCCACGCCGGCGATGTAGCTCTTCTCCCGACGGGGATAGGCCACTGCCGTATCGAGGCGAGCCCAGACTTTCTGGTAGTGGGGGCCTACCCATCCGGCGAACATTGGGATGTTTGCCGCGACGCGCCCGATGCCGCCGCGAGAGAGAGAATGAAGGCTGTCCGGTTTCCGGCGTCGGACCCGGTGCACGGCGCGGCGGGGCCATTGCCGAGGCTTTGGAAGAGATCTTCCCCCGGTACGCGGGCATAGACTTACCGTATGGCTTTTCCCGCGTTGCTGGTCTTTGATCTTGACGGTACACTGATCGACTCGCGCCTGGACCTTGTCCATTCTGTCAATGCGATGCTGATCCATCTGGGAAGGCCAACTCTGCCGGGGACCGTGATCGCCGGCTATATTGGCGATGGTGCGGAGATACTGATCCGGCGCGCGCTGGGCGATCCTGAAGGCGGTCTGCACGGCCGGGGTTATATCGCGGGCGCGCTTAGCTGTTTTCTCGAGTTCTATCGCATTCACAAGCTCGACCATACGACGGTGTACGAGGGGGTTCTGGAAACATTGAGCACGATTCAGGCGGAGAGTCCCGAAACGCTGATGGCGGTGCTGACGAATAAGCCTGTCAACCCGTCCCGCGAGATATGTACACACTTTGGTCTGGACCGCTTCTTCTTTCAGAATTATGGGGGCAACAGCTTCGCGACCAGAAAGCCCGACCCGCTTGGACTTGAGACGTTAATCGCGGAGGCGAGCGCAGTTGCGGGCCATCCAGTCAGCGCGGTGGAAACTGTGATGATTGGCGACTCGGACGTCGACGTGCTCACCGCGCGCAATGCCGGAGCCCGATCGCTCGCTTGTACCTACGGCTTTGCTCCCCAGACGCTTGCTGCCGTCGACCCGGATGCGTTGGCTTACGCCCCAGCGGGTTGGCTCCAGGCGCTACAGAGCTTGCCGGTCGGTAGGGCAAGGAAAACCACCGCTCTCTTCCGCGCATCGGAAGTCCCATGATGAAGACTATCGGCTATGCAGCCAACCACTCCTTTTCCAGTCTCAAGCCGTTCGAGTTCGAGCGCGAGGATGCCAAACCGCATGAGGTCGTCATCGACATTCTCTTCTGCGGCGTCTGCCATTCGGATATTCACCAGGTCAAGAATGAATGGTCGAACACGGTGTACCCCTGTCTGCCTGGACATGAGATTGTCGGACGCGTCTCTGCGGTTGGGAGCGCGGTGACGCGCCATGCCGTAGGAGACCTTGTCGGCGTCGGCTGCATGATCGATAGTTGCCGGTCGTGCGAGGCGTGCAAGGCGGGAGACGAGAACTACTGTGAAGGACCGAATAGCTGGCTCGCCACCTACAACGGACCGATGGTCCCGGCCAAGCAAGCGCCTACGGGTAAGAACAGCTTTGGACGAGACAATACCTTCGGCGGCTACTCGACGAACATAGTGGTACGTGAAGACTTTGTGCTGAAGATTCCCGCCGGCTTGAAGCCGGAGATAGCCTCGCCCATTCTTTGCGCGGGCGTCACTACCTTTTCGCCGCTGACGCACTGGGGTGTAAAGGCGGGAGATAAGGTGGGTATCCTCGGCTTCGGCGGCTTGGGGGACATGGCCACCAAACTGGCGAAGGCCATGGGCACGGAGGTCGTACTCTTCACCTCCACGAAGGAGAAGATCGAGGAAGCCGCGAAGCTGGGCGCAACCGGTGTCTACGAGAAAGACGCGGACGCCATGAAGCAGCACAAAGCGAGCTTTGATTTCATCCTGAGCACCATTCCCGAGAAGCACGACTTGAACCCTTTTCTTCCCTTACTCAAGCGGAACAAGAGCCTCGTGGTGGTAGGCGCGCTGGAGCCGCTGGCACCGGTCAACAACCAGCAAGTAGCCTTTCACCGGAACACGGTGGGTGGCTCGCTGATTGGAAGCATCAGAGAGACACAGGCGGTGCTCGACTTCTGCGCCGAGCATGGGATTGGCCCCGATATCCAGATGATCGACATCAAGGACATCAACGACGCCTACAAAAAGGTCGAGGATGGTGAAGTGCGGTTCCGTTACGTCATCGATATGGCTACCTTGAAGCAAGCCGCCGTTTAGTTCGGAATAACACCGTTCATAGCGGGATCGGATATAAATACGATGAGGAGCACCTTGATGCGTGTCAGTTATGTATTTTGCTTACCGCTCGTTTTCATGCTTTCCGGATGCCGGCATAACGATGCGCGCCCGAAAGACACCAGCACTTTTGGAAGACGCATGGAGTGCGCCGAACTCGCGACCTCCGGCAAGTGGGAGTCGCTGCCCAACGGTCCTTTTCTCGACAATACCTTTTACTCCTCCTCGCTGGACACTTGCGTCTTCGTCATGAAGCGCAGCCATCGCGGCGAAAAGGACGGCGGCATCCACAACGAGGTCTTCCTGATCGACGCGCTGACCCGCAAGCAGCTCTGGGCCAACGATCCGGAAAAGGGTGAGACGGAAGACCAACTGAATGCAAGCTTGAATGACGAGCTAAAGCAGCTGAAAATCAATCCATAACGATCAGCGGAAAGATCGTGTAACTTCCGTCGGTTATCCTACTGTTCTATGCCGAAGCTCTCGATCCGCGACCTTGATCTTACCCACAAGCGCGTCCTCATCCGCGTCGACTTCAACGTACCGCTGAAGGATGGCGCGATTGGCGATGACACCCGCATTCGCGAAACGCTGCCGACAATCGAGTACGCGCTGCGACATAAAGCAAAGGTAATTTTATGCTCGCATCTGGGCCGCCCGAAGGGGCAGCGAATCGAGAGTCTGAGTCTGCGACCGCTTGTCGATCGTCTTCGCACCCTGCTCGATCACCTACTCGACGCAAGCGAAAACGTAGCCTTCTCCCCCGATTGCGTGGGTGAGATTGCCACCGAGATGTCCACGCAGCTCGCCTCGGGCCAGACGCTGCTGCTCGAAAACCTCCGCTTTCACGCAGAGGAAGAGGCTAACGATCCCGCATTTGCCGCGCAACTCGCCAGCCTCTGCGACCTCTACGTCAACGATGCGTTTGGGGCCGCGCACCGCGCGCACGCCTCGACGGAGGGCATCACGCACCATGTAGCGCAGTCCGCCGCGGGGCTGTTGATGGAGAAAGAGCTTACCTACCTCGGTAAGGTGCTGGCGGAGCCTGACAAGCCGCTGGTGGCCATCATTGGCGGGGCAAAAGTTTCAGACAAGATCAAGGTCATCGATAGCCTGCTGGATCGCGCGAATACCTTAATCATCGGCGGCGGAATGGCTTATACCTTCCTCAACGCAAAGGGGCAAAGCACCGGCAAGTCGCTCATAGAGCCGGACAAGATTGATGTCGCCCGTTCGGCCATCGACAAGGCCCGCGAGAATGGGGTCAAGCTGCTGCTGCCGGTCGATCACATCCTCGCCGATCGATTCTCTCCCGACGCGGCGATCCAGACCTTCTCCGGCACGGAGCCTTTTCCGCGCGACTGGATGGCGCTCGATATTGGACCGGAGACGCGGGCACTCTTCGCCGCCGAGATCGCCGAAGCGCGTACAGTTCTCTGGAACGGTCCGATGGGTGTCTTCGAGATGCCGGCGTTTGCCGCCGGGACGAACGCGATTGCCCAAGCGGTCGCCGAGAATACCGGCACGACCATCGTGGGGGGCGGGGATTCGGTGGCGGCTATTCAGAAGTCTGGTTTTGCCGAGCGGATCACTCATATTTCTACCGGCGGGGGAGCCAGCCTTGAGTTTCTGGAAGGCAAGGTGTTGCCGGGTGTGGCGGCGCTGACCGATCTATAAGGGAGTGCCGCGAGCGCGGTAAAGGGCACCGGCAATGGGGTCGATCACGCCGGGAAGCGTTTTGAGGGTGGGAAGATCGGCTTGAAGCGAGGCTACCAGAGCTTCGCGGACGGGGGCGACTTTTTCCAAAATGCTGCCGGTGAAGGCAAGCGAGGGAATCCATGCGGGGTCGGGCGCGATGCTTTGCAGACGCCGGATGACGAGGCGGATGAGGTAGGCAAGGTCTTCGCCTTCGCCGCGGAGGACGGCCTGTGCGACCGTATCTCCGGCTTGCGCGCAGGCGAGGACGAGATGCGTGAGTTGGGAAAAATCAGGGCCGCCGTTGGCGTATTCGACCAGGTGACCGAGCGATTCCAGATCCCACAGGTCGAGGATTGCAGGCAGCAGAAGCGTTGGGGCGGTGTCGCCCTCGGCCTGGTCGTGCGGGGTGCCGGACTCGTCGATGGCAAGGAAGCTGCGGCGGAGGGCCTCTTGGCCGATGCGGTGGCCGGAGCCCTGATCGGCAAGCGCCGGCCCCCAACCGCCGGCGGTGACGACAGCACCGGCGTGGGTGCGGCCGGCGACATTCGAGCCTGTGCCGGCAATCGCGACGATGCCGGGCAGGCCGGGGAAGGCCGCGTCGAGGGCAATTTCAACGTCGCCGAGGATCAGTAGCGGACCGGGGACGCGGGTGGTGAAGGCGGTCCGGAGCCAGTCTGTGACAAGAGGGACGGTCTCACCGGCGGTGCCGATGCAGGTGCGGGTGATGGCGGAGGTAGGCAGGCCGGACGCGGCGGCGAGCTCTGCCAGGGCGCGGGAGAGATTGGCGGCGGCGAGCTCGGCCGAGGCGCGCATCCGCTTGATGGTGCCGGTGCGGGTGCGCGCGAGAACGCGAGTGTCGTCGGCGAGAAGGAAATCGGTCTTGGTGCCGCCCGCGTCGACGGCCAGATAAAGGTTCATGCCTATCGTCTACTCTTCCTGTTACTCGTTAACGACGGCTTTGACGAGGTTGCGGGGGCGGTCGACATCGATGCCGTTCCCGATGGACATGAAGTACGCGAAGAGCTGGAGGGGGATGACCTCGACGATGGGGAGGAGCCATTCCGTGGTGGCGGGAACGGTGAGGGTATGGGTAACGATGGAGGGGACCGCGGCATCGCCTTCATTGGCGAGGGCGAGAATGGTCGCCCCCTGGGCCTGCATGTCGCGCATGAGATTGAGGGTGCGGGCGTAGCGTTCGACCGAGCCGGGGTCGGCATGGTCGACGGTGGCAAGGATGACGAGCGGGGTGCGGGGGCTGACGAGGGCGTTTGGGCCATGTTTTAGCTCGCCCGAGGGATAACCTTCGGCGTGGAGATAGGCCGACTCCTTAAGTTTGAGGGCACCTTCGCGGGCGATGGGATAGTGGATGCCGCGGCCGATGAAGAGAAGGCTTTCAATGCCGGTGAAGTGGGTGGCGGCTTTGCGGACGGCGGTCTCCCAGGCGGGGAGGTGAGCGGCGATGAGGCCGGGGAGGGTGGCGGCGGCGGCGAGATGCGCGCGGAGCTGGTCGGGATCGAGGGTATGGCGGGCCTCGGCGGCGAGCAGGGAGAGAAGGTGCAGGACGAGGAGCTGGGCGGTAAAGCTCTTGGTGGCGGGAATGGCTCGCTCGCGGCCGGCCATGGTGGGCAGCGAGAGGGTAGCTTCGCGGGCCATGGTGGAGCCTTCGACGTTGGTGACGGCAAGCGTTTGGTGACCGGCGGCGTGGGCTTTGCGAAGGGCGGCGAGGGTGTCGGCGGTCTCGCCGGATTGAGAGACGACGAGGACGGCGGCATCCTTGCGGGAGCGCTCGTCGCGATAGGTGTATTCGGAGGCGTACTCGACATCGACGGCGATGCCGGAGAGGTCCTCGATGGTAAGCTCGGCGACCATGCCCGCGTGACGGCTGGAGCCGGAGGCGGCGATGACGAGGTCCCCCCGGAGGTCGGCAAGCCAAGTGCGTATGTGACCGCATTGCTCATCGCGAAATGTATCCTGGGCGACATAGCGGGTGAGGGTGTCGGCCAAGGTTTGCGGCTGTTCATGGATCTCGCGGAGCATCCAGTGGGCGTAAGGGCTAGGGGAGCCGGCAAGCGGTGTGGCCATCTTCGATGTCTATCCTTCATCAGGGAAATAATTGTTCCTAGTCCCGGTTCAGTCTTACTGTCCGTCCGGCGTCGGCTGTCCGTATTCTAGCGACGTATGATGTGTTGAGCTTCGAGCAGCGAATATTTAATTTTTCTAAAGTGCTAAAGTGTTCATGAATATAGGGTTATCTACGGTGCATACCGTAAAGTGTTCATTATAGATACTTTAGACATAAAGTGTTCATTATGGATGACTTAGTCTCCATTTGACTGTTAGCGATCCAAGTTAAGCGTTGCTGGTGACGACTGGTTATGCGAGCTTTAGCACCCGATTGATTCCGAGACAGCCTCTTTGTACACAATGCCCGTAAGCTCCGATAGTTACGAATGTAGTGCGCATCCAAATGTTGAGATTAACCCTACTTCTATTCTACGAGTTGCAGGATAACTCATGCGCAGTTCTGAAGAATAAGATTAACGCTTGTTGAATGAACACTTTGCGAGTCTCCTTGACGATAGCGGAGTCTTGACGGATTTGAGGTACTCACATCGACTCACTCCGCAAGACGACACCTCACTTGACGGACTATATTTGGGAGGGAGATTACGTGTTCTATCCGACATTGAGCGTGTAAACAAACATTAGGATATGTTCCCGTAAGCAACAAAGTGGCCGATTCCCGAAGGAGAGATTTTATGCAGGCAGAGGAATACAAGAATACAATTCTGCGCTCGCTGGACGAGCAAACATTGGAGAGGCTCCATTTGCGTCCGGTGATGTTCGGCATGGAGCATGAGATTGAATTTCCAGGCAAGGATATCGAGTACCTGTTTTTCGTGGAGGAGGGGATGGCCTCAATGACAACCACGTTTCAAGATGGCTCACAGGTCGAGGTGGGGATGTTCGGGTATGAGTCGGTGATCGGAGTTTCGGCGTTGATGGGCACGAAGCGGAGCCTGAACCGGGTGTATACGCAGATTCCCGGGTGCGGTTATTCGACCAAAGTCGAGGAGGCGCGACAAGAGTTTGAGCGTGGCGACAGGTTCCAGATGCTGGTGCTGAGTTACGTGCAGGCGCAACTGGTGCAAGCGATGCAATCGGCGGGATGCAATGCGAAGCATGAGGTGGAGCAGCGGCTGGCGCGCTGGCTGTTGATCTGCGCGGATCGGGCGCATAGCGATCGCTTCAACATGCCCCATGAGTTTTTAGCGCAGATGCTGGGGAACAGCCGGACCACCGTCACGGTGGCGGCCGGGATGTTGAAGGACAAGGGCCTCATTGAGTATAGCCGTGGGGCAATCCATATCCATGACATGAAGGCGTTGGAAGGGCGTGCGTGCGAGTGCTACCGGGTGATTAAAGATCATCTGGACAATTATGCGGAGTTCGGCAGCGCGATTACGAAGTAGCTAAGGTTGCATGGGGGCTGGTGGAAGGCCGGATTCGCCGAGAGTGGGAAGGGCTTTGGTGTTGTCCCAGGTGTCGATAAGGGTGTCGATGGAGTCGGCGCGGGATTGCCAGAGCTGGATGCGGAGGTCGTAGCGGACGAGGACGTTGTCGAGCCAGTAGGGGCGGTTTTCGGCGAGCCAGGAGGCGCGGTAGAGGTTTTTGAGCTGGGAGTAGCCGTCGCGGAGGTCCTGGCAGCGACCGTTCATGCTGGAGATGGAGTAAAGGAGGTCGGCGGCGGCGGCGTGTTGTTTCGGGTCGGCCGGAGACTGTTTGGCCATAGCATAGGCGCGGACGTAGGCGGAGGACATTTCATCGGAGAGCTGGAACTTGAGGCCGATGAAGTCGATGCGACGGGCACCGAGCTCCATCGCGGCGATGGCGTCGGGTTCGCGGAGGTCGGGGTTGGCGGTGCGAACTTCGTGGAGAAGCTCGATGGCGCGCTCGGCGTGGAGACGGGCGGCCTGGATTTTGGGACGGAGCTTGGTGTTGAGGGCCTGGCCGGCGGGGGACCAGGGGTCGATCCAGAAGGCTTCGTCGGAGACGTCGAGGTCTTCGGCGGCGAGAAGCTCTTGCTGGGCCTGGTCGATTTTGCCGGAGTCGTCGCCGAAGAGGGCGTGGCCGAAGGCGTGCTGGAA
>CAXTRY010000077.1:0-13327 GCA_964246805.1 uncultured Acidobacteriaceae bacterium | reverse complement strand
GAACTAACAACTGGCAACTAACAACTGTCTTTCTCAGACATTGAACTTAAAGAACAAAATATCCCCGTCCTTCACCACATACTCCTTGCCCTCCGACCGCAGCAGACCCTTCTCTTTCACCGCCTGCTCAGTGCCATATGTAAACAAATCCTCCGAGCTATAGCAGTCCGCCTTAATAAATCCACGCTCAAAATCCGAATGGATCACCCCCGCCGCCCCCGGAGCCTTCGTCCCGCGACGGATCGTCCACGCCCGCACCTCCTGCACCCCCGCCGTAAAGTAGGTAATCAGCTCCAGCAGTCGGTACGCCGAGTGGATCAGCCGGTCCAGTCCCGGCTCCGCCAATCCCATGTCCTTCAAAAACTCCGCCCGCTCGGCAGGCTCCAGTTCGGCAATGTCCGCCTCCATCGCCCCGCAGATCCGCACCACCTGGCTCCCTTCCTCCACCGCGCGCTGCTCCACCGCCGCCACCCAAGCATTCCCGTCCGCAAGCCCGGTGTCGTCCACATTGGCAACGTAAAGCATCGGCTTGGCCGTAATCAAAAACAACTCTCGCGCAAACGGCTTCTCCTCCTCCGTCAGCTCGGCAGTCCGCGCCGGCTTGCCCGCCTGCAAGGCCTCCAGCAGCTTGCCCACACACGCTGCCTCGGCCTTGATCTTCGCGTCTGCGGTATTCTTCGCCGCCCGCTCGACCTTCGCAAACCGCTTCTCGACCGTATCCAGATCCGCCAGCAGCAGCTCTGTATTGATGATGTCAATATCGTGGATCGGGTTCACCCCGCCCGCCACATGCACCACTTCCGGGTCGGCAAAGCACCGCACCACATGAACCACCGCGTCCGTCGCGCGGATATGCCCCAGAAATTTGTTCCCCAGCCCCTCGTTCTTACTCGCCCCCTCCACCAGACCCGCAATGTCGATGAACTCCATCGTCGTCGGCACCAGGCTGTGCGGCTTCACCAGCGCCGCGATCCGGTCCAGCCGCTTGTCCGGCACCGTCACCACACCCGTATTCGGCTCGATCGTGCAGAAGGGATAGTTCGCCGCCGCCGCCTTTGCCGAAGTCAACGCATTGAAGATCGTGCTCTTGCCCACGTTCGGCAGGCCAACAATGCCACAGTTCAAAGCCATACTTCGTATTCCTCTTTCCTGAACGTCCCTCTTATTATCGCGCGGAAGTTGCTGCTTGCCGGTGGAACCGATCGATACCGCCCAGCGTAAAGAATTGCTATGAGCAGCGCCCGAGCGCAGAAGTCTTCTTCGACACACGTTTGGATCTACATCGGTGCGAGCCTTTTCCTCGTCGCTTTGGCAGTGTCGGCAGTAGCTGTTCCGCAGCTTCGGCTTCTACACCTCTTGCAAGCAGTCATTTACGTGGCGATCATGATTCTCGCGCGTCGCAATAATGTCTTTGCACTGGGTGCGGGCTTCACAATTGCAGTCGCTTGGAATTGTTTAGAGTTCTTCGGGCCTCACCTCATCCAGTTGGGTACGATGATGTTTTGGACATATCTGCGCACAGGTCAGATAGAACATGTTGAAACGATGATGGTTCCCCTCGGTGGGGTCGGGCACCTCATTCTCATCGTTGCTTGCCCGGCGGCGCTTTTCGACCTAGTGACAGACAAGAAGTGGTGGAAGTTTGTTGCAGGTGGCGTATCGGTGCTGGGATACTTTGCTTTGATTGTCGCTATCGCCCGGCCGCGTTGAACTAAACATCCAGCGTTTCAAGGCCGGAGACTAAGCAATCAAATTAAAGGCACCATCCGCGTACCCTACGCTTGCTCCCGTATGAGCCGCGGCATACACTTCATCCATGCCCCGCCTCCGCACCCTAGCCGCCCTCTGCACCCTCCTGCCACTCGCCGCATCCGCCGCCCCCGCGCAAGACTGGGCCAAGACCCGCCTCGAAGCTTCCCCGCGCCACCGCGAATACGTCACCATTTCCGAGGCAAGCGGCCGCAAAATCCAGGCCTTCGTCACCTATCCCGAGATTAAGACCAAAGCCCCCGTCATCGTCCTCATCTACGAAATCTTCGGCCTCTCCGACTGGGTCAAAAACCAGGCCGACGAGCTCGCCGCGCAAGGCTACATCGTCGTCGTCCCCGACCTCGTCACCGGCCTCGGCCCCAACGGCGGCAACTCCGACTCCTTCACCAGCCAGGATGCCGTCGTCAAGGCCGTCACCTCGCTCGACGCCGCCCAGGTCACCGCAGACCTCGACGCCGCGGCCGACTACGGCAAGCACCTTCCCGCCGCCAGCGGCAAACTCTTCGTCGCCGGCTTCTGCTGGGGCGGCGGCAAGTCCTTCGCCTTCGCAACCCACCGGCATGATCTCGCCGCCGCCTTCGTCTTCTACGGCCCCGGCCCAGCCGACGTGACCGGCATCACAGCCCCTGTCTACGGCTTCTACGCCGGCAATGACGCCCGCATCGGAGCCACCCTCCCCGCCACCACGGAAGCCATGAAGGCCGCCGGCAAAAAGTTTGAGCCCGTCACCTATGACGGCGCGGGCCATGGCTTCATGCGCGCCGGCGAAGCCCCCGACGCCACCCCCGAGAACATGGCCGCCCGCTTGAAAGCTCTCGCCAAAATGCTGTCGATCTTGAAGTCCTCGGCCAGCCAAACAGCCTCAACCACCCATCCGCATCCCTACGCGACAAAGGCCTCGGCTATGAAATCCGCCGAGACCCTCTGCCACGATGAAGCAACCGCGATGAGCGCGGCGAGATAACTACTTCGCCGCCTGCAACGCTTCGCCAAGCTCCTTGATGTGGCCCGCGTTCGCCGACTTGTCGTCGCCCGCGACGGCAACCGTATCCTTGCCGAGCGTTACGACGAGCGCATGAATTGCTGTGCCGTCCAACTCCTTGGCATGAAGCAGCTTTTTTAACTTACCCAGATCCGTAACCACTTTCTTCACGCCCGCATGATCGTGCTTTGAAAGATACTCTTCCCAGCCCTCGATGTTCGATACGGCTTTTTCGATCGTGAAAGACTTCGCGCCCTGCTTGATCGCGGCGATGGTGGTCTGTAAACGTGCTGTCGGCATGTTGTAATCTCCTGAAATGAATATTCGTTTAGCCTGGGGCAGCTAAGCTATCCCAACCATCGGTTGTGATGCGTCTTGATTTGCTCCAGTCCACTCCACATATGTCATAAGTCGTACATAACTTTCATCCGACGAAACGAGGTGTTGCTTTGTACAAGCTGACACGATCGACCTGTGATGGGACGTATCGTCACTATACTGTCGGCGTTAGCATCATAATTCAGAGGTAACCTATGATCGTCGTGACTGGAGCTGCCGGCCAACTTGGGCGAGCCGTCGTGGAAGAGCTACTAACCCGCTTTCCGGCGCGTCGTATCGTCGTAAGCGTCCGCGACCCGGCCAAGGCCAGTGCCTTTGCAGAAGAGGGTGTAACCGTCCGTAAGGGCGACTTCGCCGATTCCAAGGGGTTGTCTGCCGCATTTGCGGACGCGGAACAGATATTGATCGTTTCCGTGGACAAGCTGGGTGAAACAGCCCTTCAGCTGCACAAAACCGCCATCAATGCCGCCCACGCAGCCGGAGCGCGGCGCGTACTCTACACCAGTCACATGGGCGCACGGGCCGACTCGCTCTTCGCCCCCGGACACGATCACGCCGCAACCGAGGCATTTCTAGCCGAGACTGATATGCCGTTCACGTCGCTGCGCCATGGCTTCTACGCCGAAAGCGCATGGCACCTCATCGGGCATGGATTTGAGGCCGGAGAAATCCGCGCGCCCGAGGATGGGCCGGTAAGCTGGACCGCACGCACCGATCTGGCCGAAGCGGACGCGATACTGCTCGCTGAAAATGGGCGCCTGGATGGCATCACTCCCCCATTGACCGCGCCCGAGGCGTTCACCATGGACGATTTGGCCGCGATCGCTTCCGAATTGACCGGGCGCACGATCAAGCGAGTGACCGTATCCGACAATACGTGGCGCGATGCGACCGTAGCGCAAGGTACACCCGCGCCCATGGCGGATATGCTGCTCGGAATGTACCGAGCCGCTAGGCGTGGCGACTTTGCCGCGGTCGATCCAACTCTGGAGACGCTGCTGGGCCGCCGCCCGCAAACGATGCGCGACGTGCTCGCCGCCATGCTCAAGCCCGTCGAGCGTACCGCATAACGGTTATTTACCAGCCCGGTATTTCGCTACCAGAGCCGCCGTAGAGGTATCGTGTTTCCCATTCGGCTTGTCCGTGCTTTCGATCTCTCCCAGTATTCGCGTCGCCAGCACCTTGCCGAGCTCCACGCCCCACTGGTCGAACGAGTCGATCCCCCACACCGCGCCCTGGGTAAACACCGCGTGCTCATACAGAGCCACCAGCTTGCCCAGCACCGCCGGAGTCAGCACCTCGGCAAGGATGACGTTCGACGGCCGGTTGCCTTCGAACACCTTATGCGGCACCAGAGCTTCGGCAACGCCCTCCCCCTTGACCTCCTCCGCCGTCTTGCCGAACGCCAGCGCCTCCGCCTGCGCAAACACGTTCGCCATCAGGATGTCATGGTGCCGTCCCAACGGGTTCAGCGATTTGTAAAATCCGATGAAGTCGCAAGGGATCAATCGCGTCCCCTGGTGGATTAGCTGGTAGAACGAGTGCTGCCCATTCGTCCCCGGCTCGCCCCAGTACACCGGCCCGGTCGCATAGGTCACGTGGCTGCCGTCAAGGGTCACATGCTTGCCGTTCGACTCCATCGTCAGCTGCTGCAGATACGCCGGAAACCGCTTCAGATATTGCTCGTAGGGCAAAATCGCCACTGTCTGCGCGTCGAAGAAGTCCGTATACCAGACCGTCATCAGACCCATCAGCGCCGGTAGGTTCTTCTCATAGGGCGTCGTCCGGAAGTGCACATCCATCTGATGGAATCCATCGAGCATCGCCCGGAAGTTATCCGGCCCGATCGCCAGCATCGTCGACAAGCCGATCGCTGAATCCATCGAGTACCGGCCGCCGACCCAATCCCAGAACCCGAACATGTTCTCCGTATCGATTCCGAACTTCGCCACCTCGTTCGCGTTGGTCGAGATCGCCACGAAGTGCTTCGCCACTGCCTTCTCGTCGCCGCCCAAATCCGCCAGCGCCCACTCGCGCGCCGAGTGAGCATTCGTCATCGTCTCCTGCGTCGTAAACGTCTTCGAAGCCACCAGAAACAGCGTCTCCGCCGGGTCCAGATCGATCACCGCCTCGACAAAGTCCGTTCCATCCACGTTCGATACAAACCGGAATGTCATCTCTCGCATCGAGTAGTGCCGCAGTGCTTCATAGGCCATTACCGGCCCCAGGTCCGAGCCGCCGATCCCGATATTCACCACGTTCTTGATCCGCTTGCCCGTGTGCCCCTTCCACTCGCCCGAACGCACCCGATCCGCAAACCCGGCCATCTTATCCAGTACCGCATGGACCAGCGGGACCACGTCCTCGCCGTCCACGACAATCTTCTCGTCTGCCGGAGCACGCAACGCCACATGCAGCACCGCGCGGCCTTCGGTGATATTGATCTTCTGCCCGGTAAACATCGCCTCGGTCTTCTCGCGCAGGACCGACTCCTCCGCCAGCTGCACCAGCAACTTTAACGTCTCATCCGTCAGCCGGTTCTTCGAGTAATCGAGAAACAGCCCCGCCGCTTCCGCCGTATACCGCTCTCCACGGCTCGGGTCCGCCGCAAACATCTCCCGCAGCGTCATCGTCCCCACCTGCTTGAAGTGCGCCTCTAAACCCTGCCACGCCGCCCGCTCCGTCAATATAGCCATTGTCCCTTGCTCCTTTTTCCCGACTTGAACGCCGCCGCCCTCAGTGTAGATGCCAAACGCATCTCTTGCTTGCACACCGTTAGAATAGCCACGGCGGTAATTACCCTTCATGCGTAAGCTGCTGTTCACACTGGCGGTAACCGTCATCGGCAGAATCCTGATTCTACGAGACCGCCTCTTTGCACACATTCCAAGGGCGAAGTCCGACGAGGTATCCGCAACCCGCAGCTCGCGCCATTCCATTTCATGCGGCGGCAATGTGCTCGAGGCCGTCTTCGTACAACCCGCCGCGGGTCCGATGCAAGCCGCAATCCTCTTATGTCACGGCATCGGCGAAACCGTCGAGCATTGGCTCCCCGTGCAACAACTCCTCGCCGCCGGCGGAGTCGCCTCCCTTGTCTTCGACTACTCCGGCTACGGACGCAGCACCGGCTTCATCGACGCTCATCAATGCGAACGGGACGCCCTCTTTGCCTTCCGCTTGCTGGAAGCACTTGCGCCCTCGGTGCCTCGCTCCATCCTCGGGTTCTCTCTCGGCAGTGGGATTGCCGTCGCCATCATCGGCAAGGTCACCGCGCATCGACTCTTTCTCTGCGCCGCGTTTACATCCTTTCGGGAAGCCGCGATCGGCATCGGCTTTCCAAGGTTCCTTGGCTTCCTTGTAGCTCCTCTATGGAATGCGAAAGCGACCCTGCATTCCTGCACGACGCCCATCGTTATCATCCATGGCGAGGAGGACGAACTTTTTCCTGTCGAAACCGCCCTGAAGCTGGCGTCCCTCTGCGGTTCTCGCTGCGAACTCGTTCTCGTTCCGGAGCTTACTCACAATCAGCCCTTTTACGATCCTCAACCTGCTTACTGGAACCTGATCCTCTCGCGCCTCACGGGTTGATACGACAAAGGAGACAGCTACTCAGCTCCTTTGCGGTGGATTCGAATTAATAAGCGTTTATTCGCGCTCTGTAAAGCGCCCAACGGTGTTTCCTTGCGATAAGGGGTGTTGTCCGCTTATCGTTGGTTTAGTCCGGCTATCGCACAGCCATTTACGGTCTGCCCAAAAACACCGGCAAAGGAACACCATGAGTCTCCCGATGCGCCGCACGGTCACTCCTTCCATCCTTCCCCCCGCTTCAGCCATCAAGGAACCCACGCCGTCCGCCGCCCTCGATGCTTACACCGGCGACCCTAACTTTATGACGTCGCTCGCCCGCGGCCTGATCGTTATACAGGCTTTTACCCAGCAGACGCCGCAGATGACCATCTCCCAGCTCGCGGTCAAGACCGGTCTCTCCCGCGCCGCCGTCCGCCGCTGCCTCTATACCCTCACGAAACTTGGCTTCGCCGGGCCCGAAGATGGCTCCCGCTTCGGCCTGCGGCCCCGTATGCTTGAGCTCTCCCACAGCTATACCGCGTCCAGCACCCTCTCGACCGCCGCCCAGCCCATTCTCGAACGCATGTCCGCCGCCCTCCGTGAGAGCTTCTCCGTCGCCACCCTCGACGGCGACGACATCGTCTACGTCGCCCGCACCACCGTGGATCGCGTTATGATTGCCGTCGACCTCCACATCGGCAGCCGCCTGCCCGCTTACTGCACCTCCATGGGCCGGGTTCTACTCGCCTTTCTTCCGTCCGATAAGCTCGACCAGTACCTTGCCAAGGTAGAACTTATCCCGCGTACCACGCGCACCATCGTCAGCGTGGACAAGCTTCGGCTGGCTCTTCGCAACGTCCGTCGCACCGGCTACGCGCTCGTAGACCAAGAGCTCGAAGTCGGTCTGCGCTCGCTCGCCGTTCCCGTCTTTACGCCCTCCGGCAACGTCGTCGCCACGGTCAATCTCAGCGGCCACGCTCCTCGTATGCCCGTCTACGAGATGCAGACCCGCTTTCTTCCCTACCTCCGCACCGCCGCCAATGAGCTTGGAGCCTTTCTGCGCTAACCCGAAGATGAGGCTAACCCGACGCGCCCTCGCCTTCAAACCCCGTCAGCGGAATCAATAATGGCGTGGGCGGAATCAGCGCCACATCGGGCGGTCCGCTCCGCAGCGTCCAATAGAGCACTGCTGTCACCCCGGTTCCAAGCCAAACTCCTGATTCGCGCAAGTCGCGCAATCTGGGTACCAGAACGACACCCAGCATAAAGCACCATCCGACACCGCCGGCCGCAAACGCCCTCCAATTCCACCCGGCGGCATATTCGTACAAACCATCGCGCTGGTACAGATCGTCGACGTTCAACCAGCGCCGCCGCAGCGCAAAATACTCCACCAGCAAAATCGCAGCCACGGGCATCAGCATGGCGGCACATCCTGTAAGCCACCCCGCGATGTAGCTCTGCGGGTCGGCCAGGAGCCGCCACGGCCTGCAGAGCACCGCCACCAGACACACCATCCAGCTGCCGAAAACAGTTGCGACGCGTGATGAAATGGCAGCGGATGCCTGTTGCCCGAGCCAATCGCAGGCTGGCCGCGCGGTCAGCAACAAAGCCGCCAGTATCGCCGCAAGACAAGGGACGGCGGTCAATGGCTCCGTCAGATGGCTTGCAAGCACGATTAGATTCCAATCGCTCAGGCCTCGACTGATTGCCGCGCCCGCGATACTAAGGGCAAGACCGCAGAAGAGTGTCGCCGCTACGGGCATTGCAGACGTACCGTACACATGAGCGCGCTGCGAGATCACCCGGCACGTCACATCGGCGGACCCGATCGCGACCGGCATCCACAATCCGACGATACCCGTCACGCAGAGACCGATGCAACGCGGCAGAGACAGTTTCCCCATGCTTTGCGGTAGCCCGTGGCCATTAACCGGCAGCAAGACTCCACTACGCTCATCCAGTATGAGCCACAGAACGAGCAGAGTGATCAGCAAGAGAGCCGCTGACAACCAAGCGCCTGTCAACATCTTCCAGCCGCGGTTCGGCACGATCGCGGCTACAAGCAGAAAAACCGAAAAGCATACCCAGCCTGCTTCTTGAGGTACGCCCGGCGCTACCATCCTGACCAGCGCCAACAGCGTTTGACCGCCCAACCAGCATACGATTCCCAGCCAGCCGCAACCTACAAACGTCCGCAGCGCCAGCGGCACGCGCGCTCCCAAGACACCGAAACTTACGCGTAACAGCACGGCAAAGGGAATGCCGTACTGTATAGCGGCATGGCCGCACCCAATAGAAATGACCGCCACAAGCATACTGCCGGCTAGTATTGTAACCAGCAGCGGACCCGCGCCCATTCCCATGGCTGTCAAGCCGCTTGCTAAGAGGTATAACGGCAGGCAAACGGACATGGCCGCCCATGCGCAACCGTGCCTGATGGAAGTCCACGATCTGGCTCCACGTTCGACTGGCGCGGAGGCCTCGCTCCATAAATCGTTCGCCTCACCCTGCATGTTGTACGGCTTTGCCACGCTTCCCCGGCCTCGTAAAACTATAGCGCGGATATCCGATTCAACAAAGCCTATGTTCCACTTGACGACCCGTGCGGCCACACACCTGCTTTTGTGATCCCATGCTGGAGATGCGCCCATCGAGACCTCCGTGGGCGCATCTTCTTTCCGGCGAGCGAAACTTACTTCTTACCGCCGCCATCCTTATCGTTCAAGCTGATAACCGCCTTCGGCAGCAGGCCACCGGCATCGGTGTAAATGACAGGGCAATTTACCACAATGCGCGTCTTGACGATTGTCACCAGACCGTCGGCCTGCGCCTTCAGGGCCTGGGCTTCGGACGTAATCGTAACCTGCTTTACACCCGCGTTCCAGGTCACCTGGCTGATGCGCCAAAGAGGCGTGTAATTCGGGTCGGCATTCTTCGGACCGACTGGCAGCGGCTCTGAAGGAAGGATGTTGTATTGATCTTGCTGCACGCTGTTGGTCACCACGTAGATGTCGTCGACCGCACCGCCCGGCGCGTCGATTGCGTTCGCCAGTTGAGGAACATAGTTCACGCCCATTTGCGCGGCCACGCCCGCGTCCGATGCTTCCGTCTGGATATACAGATTCTTCTTACCGCCGTGCCAGCAGATAATCAGCGGCAACGAGACCCTGGGGTTCTCTTCATAGGTAATGAGCTGCTGTGGAATATGGATAGGTTGTTGTGCCCGCGCGGCGACCGTAAGCGGCGCGGCGATAAAAAGCATGGAGCCAAAGATTACGCCGGAGCGCAGGATAGTCTTACAAGACTCGGCATGGAGCGATTGCATAGGGAGGCCCTCTCAAAAAGAATGGGTTGGTGTGACAACGGAAACAGCTTCAGAAGCATGAGTAGGCGGACGGCCCGTGTACTCACGCTCGATGGGAGTATCCGCGCCACGGAAGGTTACAGCGCGCCCTGGAAGAAGGCAAAGCTCCTCTACGCCGAAGCCACGCACCGCACAAACGAAAACGCCGAAGCCGACCTTACCGTCAGCGCACCCGGTCCGGTGGCCACCACCGCGGCCTCGCCCGCCTTCAAAGCCACACCGTCCACGGTGCCCTCGCCTTGCAGCCCCACAATGCATCCCGGCCCATCCATCGCGACCCGCTGGTCTCCACCTGCAAGCTCAAAACGGTCCACCGTGAAATATTGTTCTTCAATCAATTGCGTAAACCCGCTCATCGTTCGGGGCGCAATCTTCCCCGCTCTCGTGTTCGTCTTCATCACGCCCAATCCTTGCTCCAGGTGCAGCTCGCGCGGTCGCCCGTAGTCGTATAACCGATAGGTCACGTCGGAGGTCTGCTGCGTCTCCAGCAGCACCACGCCGGGCCCTATGGCATGAACCGTGCCGGCGTCCACGAACACCATATCGCCCACGCACACGGGTACATGCTCCATCAGCTGCTCCATGGTGCCGTCAGCCACCGCTATCCGCACCTCGTCTGGTCCAGCCCCTGGTTTGAGTCCCAGCATCACCGTCGCGCCCGGCTCCGCCTCCAGCACATACCAGCACTCCGTCTTTCCGCGAGCCTGCCCTATCGCCCGCGCCTCTTCATCATCCGGATGTACCTGCACCGACAATTTCTCGTTCGGGAACAGCATCTTTACCAGCAGCGGAAACTCTTCCGCGCCGAGTTCGCTCATCACCTCCGCCAGCGTTTTGCCCGCCATCTCGCCCGTCGCCACCACGCATTCCGGTCCGGTCAGCCAGGCCTCGCCCACCAGCGCGTCCGTGCCCGTCGATTCATACCATGGCCGCAGGTTCGGCCTCCCCCAGATGCGCTCGCTAAACTTCGGCTGCAGTTTGAACGGTTTAATCGTCATCATCCTTCTTTCTCTTCGTACGTTTCTCCGTCAACGATACCGGAACGGGCCGGTCGCCCATCGCATCCTTCCATAAAATCGCGTTCAGCTTCCGTGCATCCGCCCGGTCCGCATGGTCGAAGTCCATCTTCATCGACTCCTTCGCCCCCGCCGCCGTCTTCGGGTTCGCCGTATAGATCAGCCCATTCTCCCGGTTCGACACATCCGCCGTAAACGCCGCCTGATCCCCCGGTCCGGTAAACAGCGGCGACATCATCGTGCTCAGCGCGTCGTTATTGTTCATCGGCGGCAACCCGAGCAGCGTCTCCATGGTTCGTATCGTGCTCACCGTCGAGTAGAACTGGCTGTCCACAAACGGCCCGCCATCCGCCGCCCGGGGCGAGTATTTGCTGATCACCAGCGACAGGCTCCGATGCGCGTCCACATGGTCGCCCCCGTCCTGCGCGTCGTCCTCCAGCACAAAGAACGCCGTATCGTCCCAGAACGCCGTATGCGAGATCGCCTCCACCGCGCGCCCCACCGCCAGATCGTTGTCCGCCACAGACGACTTCGGCGACGGCCCGCCCGGCCGCGTCCCCGCCGTATGATCGTTGCCGAAGCGAAGCATCACAAAGCTCGGCATCGTGTCTTGCCCCGACTCGCGATCCTTTATCCAGCCCGCCAGATGCTTCATAAAGATGTCGCAACGCACCTGATCCGGCACCAGCAGGTTGAAGTCCGGTGCCTCCTCCGCGAAGTGCCCCACCAGCTCCGGTTTGGTCGCGATGTTCGAAGCCATCAGCGGGATCGCCCACGGCCACTTGTTCACCGTGCCGCCCCACTCCGCCGGCAGCATCTCGCCCGGCTTGATCTCGCCCCTTGTTTTACAGTCCCGTCCCGTCAGGAGCGGACCCTGCTTCGGATCGGCCGTCTCCTTCGCTCCGCAGAACTTCGTCGAGATGAACTCGCCAAAGTGGTAGTACGTCTTGCCATGCGCCGCCAGGTTCCCCCAAAGATAGCCGCTCATCGGCTCATTCACATCGGGAATCTTCTGCAATAGCGGATACCCCTCCGCCACGACGCCTTCGAAATCATACGTCCGCTCCCCGCCCCGATAGCTCTGCTGCCACGTCTTTTCGAGGTAATCCGTCCCAATCGCCGCGTTCGACCACACGTGCCCGTCGCCCGACACCTCGCCCGAGTCGAAGAAGTTGTCCAGCACTCCGAACTGTAGCGCCAGCTTGTGCAGATTCGGCGTGACGCCCGCCCCGTACATCGTCAAGCTCGGATCGCCGTTACCCACCGGCTTGCCGTCTTGCTTTAGATCGCCAAACACCTGATCGTAGGTCCGATTCTCTTTAATGATGTAGATCACGTGCTTAATCTTGCTCGCGGCGGCTCCGCTTCCGCCTTCGGGACTCCCCGCGAACGCGATCTTCTCCTCCGCCGCCCGCACCCGGTTGGCCTGCATCACCACTTCGGTTGAAGCCCGCAGTCCCGCCGCCATCGCCTTCTCGTCCAGCACCGCCAGTGACCCGTACAACAATGTTCCGATGTACGTGTATTTCCGGATCGTCCGCTGCCCCTTCGTCTCCGGCGTCTCCCGCATCGGCATTCCGTTCGCCGTCGTGCCATGCCCCTTCGCCGTCGCCACATACAGCTTCCCGCCTTGCGTCGCCATGGCCATGGGCATCCAGTCCGTCGGCACAAACCCCATCGGCTCGACCATTCCCGCCTTGGCCGCCTTCGCCGTCAACTTCGTCGTGTCGATCACCGCCACGGCATCCGTAATCGCGTCCCCGACATACAGCCGGCTGCCGTCCGCGTTCAACGCCAACGCCTCCGGCTCCGCGCCGAAGTAGCTCTGGTGCGGCAGCCTTGTGTCGAAATAGCCCTTCACCGAAAACTGCCCCGCGCCCACGTTCACCGCCGCCACCGCATCCCGGTTCGCCAGAGCGACATACATCGTCTTCCCGTCCGGCGAAATCTCCAGCGCACAGGGATGCGTCCCCGGCTTCACCGAATCGCTCGGCTTCAGCAGCGGGAGCTTGCGCCCCACCGTTCCCTTCGCCAGGTCGAGCTCCACCACCTCGCTCGCGTTCCACAACGCCACAAAGGCCCGCCCGCCGTCCTTCGTCACCGCCAGCCCCACCGGGTACGTTCCCGGCACGGCATCGCTCTCCGACAGATCGAATCGAATCGCGATCCTGCCCGTCGCCGCATCCATCAGCAGCACGTCATCCGAAAGGTTATCCGCCACCAACAGCTTCTCGCCTATCACCGCGATCGCCGCCGGGAACGGCACCCCCTTGTTCCCATCCACCC